>JALQSY010000047.1 GCA_023264215.1 Candidatus Nanopelagicales bacterium | reverse complement strand
TGCGGACGGCTTCTTCCCCCTCGACCATCCGCGGGCCCTGCACGACGCGGCACCGGGGGCCGATCTGTGGATCGAGCCGGGCTTCGGGCACGCGGAGGGAGCCATCGAGGTCGACCTCGTGCGCCGCATCGGCGCGTGGGCACTGCGGGGGTAGGCTGACCGCATGCTCGAGATCGTCTACACAGGACTCCTTGTCCTCGCGATCCTGTTCATCACGTGGTTCTCGGGCTACGTCGTCTACAAGCTCTTCAAGGGCCAGGGCTAGGCCCGCCCATGGGCGTCTCCGACCTCCCCGAGGAACTCGTCCCGCTCTCGTGGCTGATCGGCCGGTGGGCCGGCGTCGGGCTCGGCCAGTACCCCACGATCGAGGACTTCCGCTTCGGCCAGGAGGTGTCCTTCACCACGGACGGACGCCCGTTCCTCATGTACGCCTCCCGCAGCTGGCTGCTCGACGACGACGGCGAGAAGGTGCGCCCGCTCGCGACGGAGTCCGGCTTCTGGCGTCCGCAGCCGGACGGCCAGGTCGAGGTGATGCTGGCGCATCCCACCGGCTACTCCGAGCTCTGGCTCGGCACCCACGAGGTGCTCGGCATCGAGGACGCGCAGATCACCGGCGCCCGCGCGGTGCTGCGCACCGATGTCATCAGCGCCTCGCCGAGCGCCAAGCCCTACACCGCCGGAGAGCGCCTCTACGGCCTGGTCAACGCAGAGCTGCTGTGGACCTTCGACATGGCCGCGATGGGCGAGGCGATGACCAACCACCTCTCCGCGCGACTGCGCCCGGCCGAGTAGCCGTGTCGGACTCGAAGCCACCCGTGCCGGGCTGGGACGACCGGCTGCACGCCCATGGCTATCGGGTCACCCCGCAGCGCACCCTCGTCCTCACCGCCGTCAACGACCTCGGGCACGCCACGCCCGAGGAGATCCTGGTGCGGGTGCAGGTCGAGTCCCCGCGGGTCAACCTGTCCACCGTGTACCGCACGCTCGAGGTACTCGAGGGCGTCGGGCTCGTCACCCACGCGCACCTGGGGCACGGATCTCCGACGTACCACTCCGTCGATGACGATCTCCACATCCACCTCGTCTGTCGCCAGTGCGAGGGCATCGACTCGATCCCCGCCGGTCTGGCGCGTGACTTCCTCGACGACCTCGAGCGCGAGCGGGGATTCGTCACGGACGTGGGCCACATGGCCATCCACGGCGTGTGCCGCACGTGCCGGGAACGCGCGAGCGGATCATGACGTTGGGGCAGACGTGAGCGAAGCGAGCCCGGCCCTTGGGCTGCCCGGGGCCTGCCCCGCACCGGAGGGGTCGGTCGACTCCGGCGTCCCGTGGCACTACGGCGACCCGCACTCCGAGCAGCGCCGACTGGCCGCCGGCCGCGGAGCGGTCGACCTGTCCCATCGCGAGGTGGTCCAGGTGAGCGGACCCGACCGCCTCACCTGGCTGCACAGCCTGACGACGCAGCACCTGGAGCACCTGGCTCCGGGGAACTCCACGACCGCGCTCATCCTCAGTCCGCACGGTCACGTCGAGCACGAGCTCCACATGGTCGACGACGGCACCACGACGTGGATCACGGTCGAACCGGGGACGGCCGCCGACCTGGTCGCCTACCTCGACTCGATGCGCTTCATGCTGCGTGTCGATGTCGCCGACGTCTCGGCGGACTGGGCCGTGGTCTGGGAGCCGGTCCGCGAGCCTCACGCCGACCATCCGACCTGGCTCGTGTCCGCCGACGTCGCCGGAGTCGGTGCGACCGATGCCGGCAGCGACCGCGGCGGCGACGCCTCGAAGTACCTCGACCACCGACCGGATGTGCTCGTCGGGCGCGAGGTCATCGTGCCGAGGCAGGACCTCGTCGCCGCGCTCGGGGACGAGCCCGCCGGCACCTGGGCGCTCGAGGCGCTGCGCGTGGCCGCGGCCGCTCCGCGGCTGGGCTTCGAGACCGATCACCGGACGCTGCCGCACGAGGTGGGCTGGGTCGGGCCCGCGGTGCACCTGGCGAAGGGCTGCTACCGCGGTCAGGAAGCGGTCGCGCGCGTGCACAACCTCGGGGCCCCGCCCCGGCGACTGGTCCTGCTCCACCTCGATGGCAGCGCCGAGGCCCTGCCGGCGCACGGCGACGCGGTGGTCCTCGGGGAGCGCGAGATCGGCTGGATCGGCTCCGCGGCCCGGCACTTCGAGCTCGGACCGATTGCGACGGCCGTCGTCAAGCGCTCGGTCGATCCTGCGGCCGAGCTCGTCGTTCGCTCGGAGCACGGTGACCTCGTCGCCGCCCAGGAGCCGGTGATCTTCGTCCGCTAGTCCCACGGCGTTGAGTGGCGACTTATCGCGTAGGTTCACGGCGTGCCGGGTGGGATAACTCGCCACTCAACGAACTCAGTCGACGTCGATGATGACGGTCACCGGTCCGTCGTTGACCAGGCCTACGCGCATGTCCGCGCCGAACCGACCGGTCGCGACCGTCGCACCGCGCGCCCGGAACTCGTCCGCGACGACCGCCACCAGCGGCTCGGCCACGTCCCCGGGCGCCGCCGCGTCCCAGGTCGGGCGGCGGCCCTTGCGAGTGTCGGCGTAGAGCGTGAACTGCGAGACGACGAGCACCGGCAGCCCCAGGTCCGACGCGGACACCTCCCTGGCGCCCCCGGGCACGGTGCAGGCGTCGAATCGCGACGCGTCGAAGATGCGCAGGTCGTAGACCTTCTGGGCGAGTCGACGCGCGATGGCCTCGTCGTCGGCGTGCGTGACGCCGACCAGGACGAGCAGGCCCGGACCGTCGATCCGGCCGACCTCATCACCCGCGACCGCGACATCCGCGCCGTCGACACGCTGCACGACCGCTCGCATGAACGCACGGTAACGCGTTGCTCATCCGCACGCGGCACCTGACAGGATGCGCGCGTGAGCGAGGTCCTGGTCGAGGTACGCCGCGGCGGCGTGCTCGAGGGCGTGCACCGCGGCCATGCGATCGTCCTGGGACCGGAGGGCGAGGTCGAGCGCGCCTGGGGCGATCCGCACGCGCGCATCCTGCCGCGCTCGGCCAACAAGCCCGCCCAGGCGGCCGGCATGGTGCGAGCCGACCTGCCGCTGGAGGGCGAACTGCTCGCCCTGGCGGCCGCCTCCCACAGCGGCGAGGACTTCCACGTCGAGGGCGTGCATCGCATCCTGGAGATCGCCGGTCTCGACGAGTCCGCACTCCTCACCCCGCCGGAGCTGCCGCTCGACGAATCCGTGCGTCTCGCCGTGCAGCTCGCGGGTGGCGTCGCAACCTCGACCTCCATGAATTGCTCCGGCAAGCACGCGGCGATGCTGCTGACCTGCGTCGTGAACGACTGGCCGATCGCCGACTACACCGCCCCCGACCACCCCCTGCAGCGCGCCATCGCCGATGAGATCGCCCAGCGCGCAGGGGAGCAGCCCTGGGCCAGCGCCGTCGATGGATGCGGGGCCCCGCTGATCGGCCTGACGGTCCTCGGCCTCGCGCGCATGGGTGCAGCGGTCGCGTCCGCGCAGGACGAGCCGGCGTCGCGCGTAGCGCGCGCGATGCGCGAGCACCCCGACTACGTGGCAGGCACCACGCGCGATGCGGCGGCCCTGCAACGCTCCCTGCCCGGCTCGCTGGTCAAGGAGGGAGCCGAGGCGGTGTATCTCGTCGTGCTGCCCGACGGCCGATCCGTCGCGCTGAAGATCGAGGACGGCGGCGGACGGGCCCGACCGGTCGCCATGGCCGGGATCCTCAAGGCCATCGGGATCGACAACGACGTCGTGGACGCGCAGTCGCGGCAGGTCCTCCTCGGCGGCGGACGTCCTGCCGGCGAGATCATCCCGGCGTTGGGCTAGGCCGTGGCTGCCGAACTGCGTCGCGTCCTCGGCGTCGGGGGAGCCGCGGTCGTCGGCGTCGGCGCGATGCTCGGGACGGGGGTCTTCGCCGCCTGGACTCCCGCGATCGGCCTGGCCGGCGGCGCACTCCTGGTGTCGCTGCTCCTCGCGGCATGCGTCGCGGCCCTCAACGCGACGTCCACGGCAGCCCTCGCGCGTGCGCTACCGCAGTCCGGGGGCGCGTACGCCTACGGGCGCGCCTACCTATCGCGGCCGGCCGGCGTCGTCGCCGGCTACTCCTTCGTGGCGGGCAAGGCGGCGTCGGCGGGCGCGGCGGCGCTGACGATCGGCGCCTACGCCTGGCCCGGACAGGAGCGCCTGGTCGGCCTCGTCGCCGTCCTCCTCGCTCTGGCACTGGATCTGCGCGGCATCGTGAAGTCGATGCGGGTGAGCGCGGTGCTCATCGCTGTCGTCCTCGTCGTCCTCGGCGCGCTGGTCGTCACGACCGCCGTCGCCGGCCCCGGTGTCGCGGCGGCAGGTCCCGTCCCGTCCTCGGCGTGGGGAGTCATCGCCGGCGCCGGCATCCTCTTCGTCGCCTTCGCGGGCTACGCGCGCATCACCGTGCTCGGCGAGGAGGTGCGTGATCCCGCGCGCACGATTCCGCGCGCGATGATCATCAGCTTCGCGATCATCATCATCGTCTACGCGGCGCTAGGTCTTGCGGTTCTTGCATCGGTGGAGGCGGGCGTCGTCCTGACCTCCGCGCCACTGGAGTCCATCGCGGAGTCGGTCAGCGGAGCAGGCCTGGCGATCGCCGTGCGTATCGCCGCGGTCATCGCTGCCGGCGCCGTACTGCTGTCGCTGCTCGCCGGGATCGGGCGCACCCTCTTCGCGATGGGTCGCGGCGGTGATGCGCCCGGTGGGTTCGCCGCGGTGTCCGTGCGCGCCGTGCCCTGGCGGGCCGAGATCGCCGCCGCCGTCCTCGCCGCCGGGGTCGTCGTCGTCGGCGGCATCGGCTTCGCCCTGGCGCTCTCGGCCGGCCTGATCCTTACCTACTACGGGATCGCCCACGCCTGCGTCCTGGCGCGGGTCGGCCGAGGGGACTTCCCTCGGCTCCTGGGTCTGAGCGCCGCGCTCGGGCTCCTCGGCTGCGTCGCCGTGGTGGCCGGGCTACTCCTGGCAGCCGTATCGGGGTAGCCGGGAGAAGCGGTCGCTTCCGCCCCGTTTGGGGTGCCAATTCGACCATGTGTCCCTGTTGAGGGGTGACCGACCTCACGCTTGCTCCCGCTAGCGCTCCGCTTGCAATTGCAAGCACTCGGGGGCACCATGGAGGCATGGCACGCATCGAGGCACTCGGGGACTACATCCGCGAGCAGCGCGACCAGGCGCAGATGTCCGTCCGGCAACTGGCCGCGGCGGCGGGGGTCTCCAACCCCTACCTGAGCCAGATCGAGCGGGGGCTACGCCGCCCCAGCGCTGACATCCTCAACCGGCTCGCCGGAGCCCTGAGGATCTCGGCCGAGACCTTGTACGTGCAGGCGGGCATCCTCAACGACGACGATCGACCGGAGGCCAGCCTCTCGGTCGTGGACGCGGTCGCTGCCGATACCAGCCTCACCGATGCGCAGCGCCGCACTCTGTTGGAGATCTACCGGGCCTTCCAGGCCGAGAACCGAGCCGGGGAGACCCCCCGCGAATCAGGAGAGGACAACTCATGAGCACCTCGTCGACCCACAAGGTCACTGCTCCGAACGCCAGCGCGGTCAAGAAGACGGCGGCGAAGAAGTCAGCCGACAAGCCCAAGCCCAAGAACGCCGTAGCCGCTGCGCGCGCGACCACTGCCAAGGCCGCCGCAACCGCGAAGGACACGACCACCAAGGCCGCGACCACCGCCAAGGCAACCACCATCAAGGCAGCGTCGGCGGCGAAGGAGACCACCTCCAAGGCTGCGACCACCGCGAGGGACACGTCGGTCAAGGCGCAGCAGGTCGTCAACAACGTCGCGCCGCGCACCGTGCCGTTCACCTCGATCGAGCTGCCGAAGTTCGAGCTTCCGAAGTTCGAGCTGCCGAAGTTCGAGCTGCCGAAGGTGGACGTGCCCAAGGTCGAGGTGCCGCGCGAGGTGCCCGCTCGAGTCGCCGACGCGTTCGAGTCCGTCCAGGAGGGTGTCGTGAGCGCCCCCCAGACGGCCAAGAAGGCCTGGAGCCAGGTCGCGGACTTCACGCGCGATGCGCGTGAGCAGGTGCAGGACTTCTCCGGTGATGCCCGTGACCGCGCCGTGCGCCTCGGCCGTGACGCGAAGTCCAGCGCCAGCCATGCCGTCGTCCTGGTCCGCGAGGCCGTCGGCATCTGATCCTGTCGATACTCGGAGCGCCCCGCCTGCGGAATGCAGGCGGGGCGCGTACGTTGGAGGGGTGTTCGATCTCACGCAGAACCTCGTCGTCCTCGTCCTGTGGGTCGTCTTCGGGGTGGTGAAGATCTGGGCCTTCGCGGACTGCGTGCGCCGGCCCGCCCAGGCCTTCCCCGCCGTAGGCCGCGTCTCGAAGGTGCTGTGGCTGATCCTCACCGGGGTCGCGATGCTCACGGGCTTCATCCCGGGCCTGACGCTCGGCATCATCGGCATCGCCGGCGTCGTGGTCGCCCTGGTCTACCTCTTCGACGTCCGGGTGCGCATCGCCGAATTGATGGGTTAGGCGCTCAGACCCAGCCGTCGCCCTCGGGCAGCTGCCCGTGCTCCGCCCACGTCCACAGCGCTGACTTCGTGAGGGTGCCGCAGTCCAGCCGATCGAGTCGGCCCTCCGCGTCGACGATGAAGTAGGCGTAGGCCGGTGGGCTGGGGCCACCGCCGCGCGCGTCGGTCACATCGGTGGCCTTCGGCAACCTCTCCCGGGGCACCCACGTGTGGCGGTCACTGCCCGCGATGAGCAGGCCTTCGCGGTCCAGCACATGCAGGCCCTTGCGGTAGGTCCCGCGCTTCATGTCTCGCCGCTCGACCAGTCCCTGCAGCAGCTTCGCCGCCGCGAACATCGCGCCGATCAGGCACACCGCGGCCATGGCGCCGTACACGACGCGCTCTCCTCCCGCGGCGGGATCGAGTCCGGCGGCGACGGTGGCCCGCAGGCTGGCGAGCCCCACCACGATCAGGCCGACCAGCCAGGCGGTGGGAATCCAGGTCACGTGCGTGCGGCGGGCGAGGAATCTCGATCCGACGGGCCGGGGTCTGCCGGGGTCGAGGAGCGCCCGGACGTGCGGGGGCAGGTCCTCGGCCGGCACCTGCACCAGGATCCGGTCGTCGCCCACGGCCTAGTCGTCCAGTGCGATGCGGATGCGCCGGAAGCCCTTGCCCTTGTTCTCGACCTTGACCACGCGCATCCGGCCGACCTGGCGCGTGGATGCCACATGCGTGCCGCCGTCGGCCTGGACGTCGAGGCCGTCGATATCGACGATCCGCACGATCTCGATCTCGGGCGGGAGCAGATTCGTGGCCGTGCGGATGACGTCGGGGATCGCGAAGGCCTCATCGCGCGGCAGGGTGTACGCGCGGATCGCACGATCGGCCTCGACCTCGGCATTGATGGCGTCCTCGATCGACTCCTTGAACCCCTCGGGAATCCCGTCGAGGTTGAAGTCCAGGCGCCCCTCCAGCGGCTCCATGTTGGAGCCGGTGACCAGGGCGCCGAAGTCCCGGAAGACGACACCGGACAGCACATGCAGGCCGGAGTGCGTGCGCATCAGGGCGCTGCGCCGGGGGTCGTCGAGGGCGCCGTTGACCGCGGTGCCGACCGGAGGGAGGGGATCGCCCTCGGCGGGGATGAGCCAGATGTCGTCGCCCTGGCGGACCCCGACGATGCGCGTCTGGACTCCTCCCCACAGCAGCACGCCGTGATCCGGGGGCTGGCCGCCGCCGCCCGGATAGAAGGCGGATCGGTCCAGTGCGATCCCCTGCTCGGGATCCACCGCGACGACGGTCGCGGTCCACTCCCGCAGGGTCGGGTCGGTGAGCTCCAGTCGTGTCGTGCCCATGCTGGCGGTCCCTTCGCTCAGCGACCCTGGTTGGCGACGGCCGCTGCCGCCTCGGCCGCGGCCTGCGGATCGAGGTACTCCCCGCCCGGCACGATCGGACGCAGATCCTCGTCCAGGCGGTAGACCAGCGGGATGCCCGTGGGGATGTTGAGCGCGGCGATGTCGGCGTCCGAGATGCCGTCGAGGTGCTTGACCAGGGCGCGCAGCGAGTTGCCGTGGGCCGCGACGAGCACGGTCTTGCCCTGGCGCAGGCCCTCGGCGACGATCACGTCCTCCCAGTAGGGGATCAGCCTCGCCACGACGTCCTTGAGGCACTCGGTGCGCGGGCGCGCATCCGGCGGCAGCGCGGCGTAGCGCGGATCGTGGGTCTGCGCGAATTCGCTGTCGGGGTCGATGGGCGGCGGGGGGACGTCGTAGGAGCGGCGCCACAGCATGAACTGCTCCTCGCCGTACTCGTCGAGGGTCGCCTTCTTGTCCTTGCCCTGCAGGTCGCCGTAGTGGCGCTCGTTGAGCCGCCAGTTGCGCACGACGGGGATCCACGATCGACCGGCCTCGCCGAGCGCGATGTTGGCGGTCGTGATCGCCCGTGTGAGCAGCGAGGTGTGGACCACGTCGGGCAGGATCCCGGACTCGGCGAGCATGCGGCCACCGCGCTCGGCCTCCTGCCGGCCCCTGTCGGACAGCCCGACATCGACCCATCCCGTGAAGAGGTTCCGGGCATTCCACTCGCTCTCGCCGTGGCGGAGCAGGATGAGGGTGTACGGCGCGCTCATGGCGCCATCCTCTCAGCCTCAGTCGACGGGTTCAGCGAGGTGTCGGAACGCCTCGAGGTTGCCCGTCGGCTCACCGCGATCGGTGCGCCACTTCCACTCGCGGCGGATGGCCGTGGCGAACCCGAGTTCGAGGATCGTGTTGAACGAGTCATCGGAGTACTCCGCCACGCAGCCGAGGACTCGGTCGATCTCATCGGCTGAGACCGCGTCGAGCGACATGCGGCCGGACAGGTAGATGTCCCCGAGGTGGTCGATGCAGAAGGCGACGGCGTACATCCGCCGATTGCGCTCCAGCAGCCAGCGGTAGACGCCCTCGGCATTCTCGTCAGGGCGGCGCGCGACGAACGCATTGATGGACAGGGCGTGGTCGCCGATCACGATGGAGACCGTCGTGCGCAACTTGCGCTCGCCCTCCAGGGTGACGATGAACGTGTGGGCATCGGGTCGCTCGACGGGCAGTCCCATGCTGTCGAGCGCGGATTCGACGATGCGGGTGGCGTCCGAACGCGTCATCGCGCGGAGGCGGTGAGGGGCAGGGCCGCGTGCTCGCCGATGGCGCGCGTGTACGACGCGATGAGGTCCGCGGCCGTCGCATCCCAGCTGAATCCCTCGGCGTGCCCGCGAGCGCCGCGCGCGAGTCGGTCGCGCTCGACGGTGAGCATGCGGGCCAGGGAATGCGCCCATGCCGACGGGTCGTGGCCGGGCACCAGCAGGCCCGATCGACCATCGGCGACGGCGGTCCGCAGGCCCCCGACCGACGCGGCGACCACGGGGGTCCCGCAGGCCTGCGACTCGACCGCGACCAGGCCGAAGGACTCGGAGTACGACGGCACGACCGTCGCGTCGGCCGCGCGGTACCAATCCGCCAGTCGCTCGCGGTCGGCGGGAGGCTCGAACCTGACGACATCGGCGATGCCGAGCTGCTCGGCGAGCTCGACCAGGCCGGTCGGCCGTTCCAGGCCGGTGCCCGACGGGCCCCCGCACACCACGACCACCAGGCGCTCGCGCAGGCCCGGATCCTGCTCGAGCATCTGCGCTGCGGCGCGCAGGAGGATGTCGGGAGCCTTCAGGGGCTGGATGCGTCCGACGAAGAGCAGGACGTGGGCGTCGGGCCGCACGCCCAGGGCTGCCCGCGCGGCGGACCGGTCGCCGGGGGAGAACGTCTCGAGGTCCACGCCGGGGTGGATGACATCGATGGCGCTCGCGGGCGCGCCGTACAGGTCCATGAGCTGGCGTGCCTCGTCTCCGGTGTTGGCGATGAGCCGCGACGCGTGGTCGACCACCTGCTGCTCACCGACGAGGCGCACCGCGGGCTCGGGACGGTCACCGTCGGCGAGCTCGGCGTTCTTGACCTTGGCCATGGTGTGCATCGAGTGCACGAGCGGCACGCGCCATCGTTCCGAGGCCAGCCAACCCACCTGACCACTGAGCCAGTAGTGGGAATGGATGAGGTCGAACCAGCCCGCCGGTCGCGATGCCTCCGCGCGCAGGAGCTCGGCGCTGAAGGCGCACATCTGGGCGGGGAGATCGTCCTTGGGAAGCTCCTCGAACGGACCGGCGCGCAGGTGCGTCACGTGGACCCCGGGCTCGATCTCCATGGTCTGCGTGGTCGCCGAGGACACGGCCCTGGTGAAGACCTCGACCCGCACGCCGGCCTCCGCCAGTCGACGGGCGGTCTCCAGGACGTAGACGTTGAGGCCTCCGGCATCGCCCGTGCCCGGCTGGTCCAGGGGGGAGGTGTGCAGGGAGACGACGGCGACCCGGCGTGGCCGCGGATTGCGCAGGTATCGGCTCACGATCACCTCCCGGACGCGTGAACGGCTGCCTAGTCTGGCCCATTCCCGCCCGGGGGGCACATCCGCCTCACGGAGCGCCGGGGCGCTCCTCGGGCGGACCGAGGCCCGCGAGGGCTAGGGGGTCGCCTTCAAGGACACGCCCGCGTACGGCTCCCCGGTGACGATCGTGACGACCCGGCGGGTCACCGAGA
>JALQSY010000479.1:256-542 GCA_023264215.1 Candidatus Nanopelagicales bacterium | reverse complement strand
CCTTGGCGCATGAATTGGAGAACATGTAAGGCCGCGAATGCGGCAAGATGGGACGGGGCTTCGGCCCCGTTTCGTCGTTATTGAACGATGTACCTACCTATGAGGAGAATCCAATGACGGTGCGCATCGGTGTTGCCGGTGTCGGACGAATCGGTCGGATGCATGCAGGGATCATCGCGCGCGAGACTCCGGGGGCCAGTCTTGCGGCGGTTTTCGATGTCTACGCAGCTGGAGCCGCCGAGGTAGCCGCTGAATTCCAAGTGCCGGCGCTGTCGTTCGAGGAGAT
>JALQSY010000479.1:0-246 GCA_023264215.1 Candidatus Nanopelagicales bacterium | reverse complement strand
ACGATCAGCGGCGTCTGGCAAGGCGATCTTCTGCGAGAAGCCGGTGAGTTTGGATCTGGCTGAGGTGGACAAGGCTCTCGCAGCGGTGCAGGCCGCAGGTGTGCCCTTCATGGTCGGCTTCAATCGGCGGTTCGATCCCTCGCACGCTGCGGTTCAGCAGGCGGTGGCCGGGGGAGAGGTAGGCGAACCGCATCTGGCGCGCATCTCCAGCCGTGATCCCGCACCGCCGCCCGTCGAGTACATCAA
>JALQSY010000478.1 GCA_023264215.1 Candidatus Nanopelagicales bacterium | reverse complement strand
GGACAGGCAGGCATCGGCCATGCCGCGCACCGGTGCGCCGCCGATGATCGGCGAGATGCCGACGACGGGCGCGGGCGCGTCGACGATGGCGTCGCGGATTCCGGGGATCGCCAGGATCGTGCCGATCGACACGACCGGGTTCGAGGGCGGGAGCACGATCAGGTCGGCGGTGTCGATTGCCTCCAGTACGCCGGGGGCGGGCTTGGCGTCATCGAGGCCGATTTGCACGAAGGCATGGGCGGGCAGGCCGGCGCGGTAGCGCACCCACCATTCCTGGAAGTGGATCGCCCGTCGCTGCGGGGAGCCGTTCGCGTCGACCGCACCGTCGGGATCGTCGACGACGACGTGGGTCTCGACGCGGTCATCGCTCATCGGGATCAGGCGCACGCCCGGCTGCCAGCGATCGCACAGCGCCGTGGTGACGTCCGACAGCGCATAGCCGGCACCGAGCAGTTGGGTGCGGATCAGATGCGTCGCGGTATCGCGGTCGCCGAGCCCGAACCAGGTCGGCTCGACCCCGTACGCCGCGAGTTCGTCCTTCAC
>JALQSY010000477.1 GCA_023264215.1 Candidatus Nanopelagicales bacterium | reverse complement strand
ACGTTGCTGCTCACGACGCAGTACCTCGAGGAGGCCGACCTGCTCGCCGACAACATCATCGTGATCGACAAGGGCCGCGCGATCGCCGAGGGCACCGCCGACCAGCTCAAGTCGCAGGTGGGCGGCGACCGCATCGAGGTCGTCGTCGCCGAGGTCGAGCGCGCCGAGGAGGCGGCCTCGATCCTGTCGACAGTCGCTGCCGGCGAGGTCCAGCGGCGTGACCGCTCGATCTCGGCCGCCATCAGCGGCGCGGGCGCCGATCAGCTCATGACCGTGCTCGGGGGTCTCAAGGACGCCGGTGTCGAGGTGCTCGACGTCGGTCTGCGGCGCCCCACGCTCGACGACGTGTTCCTCGAGCTCACCGGCCACGAGATCCGGGACGAGGAGGTCAGCGAGCACGCCCAGATGCTCCAGAACATGGGTCGGGGAGGGCCCCGTCACTGATGATGCAGTCAGAGACCCTCCGCGGCACCTGGGTCGTGTGCTATCGCGAGATCCTCCGCTACGTCACCGAGCGCTCACGCATCGTCAGCTCGCTGGCCATG
>JALQSY010000476.1 GCA_023264215.1 Candidatus Nanopelagicales bacterium | reverse complement strand
ATCTCGCGGCATCAAGTGGATTTCTATGGTCACAATCGGTGTAAGATTTGATCGAATCAATGAGCCATCTCAAAGATTTACGCGTGATTACGCTGATTTACGCAGCGGATTTTCATTTGCGGGTGTAGCTCAATGGTAGAGCCCCAGCCTTCCAAGGTCACCGCGCTGAGAAAATACGCAGATTATTTGCGCAGGTCAGCAGCATCATTTTCGGGAATTGCTTACGCATTTGCCTGGAAATCCCAATCGCGTGCCACATCCGTGCCACATCTATGCCCATCCCCATCATCCCCGCATAGATCCAGCAGCTTGCGATGTAGCAAATCTAATCTGTTACAAAAGCGAAAAGGTGACGAACAATGAAGCGCAATCAATTTGGAAATGTACGAAAACTACCTAGCGGGCGATTCCAGGTGCGATACAAAGATCTCGATGGCAATCCGCAGACGGCTAAAACGATCGATGGTAAATCTTTAACATTTGATAACGAAAAGCAGGCGCGGATGTATCTGCTGCATCTGCAATCTGATCGCGCTCGCGGGATC
>JALQSY010000475.1 GCA_023264215.1 Candidatus Nanopelagicales bacterium | reverse complement strand
ATAGCCAGTTATGCGGACGTCATCCTTCACCAGCGGGAACAGGCCCCAGAAGGTGTAGAAGACGGTGACGTCCATGCCATTGGCTGCGGCGGTGGACGACAGGATCATGGTGGGCCAGAGCTTGTCGAGGTCACCGCTGAAGGCGATGATCGTCATGGACTCCGGTTCGGTGTTGATGTGGGATTCGGTCATGGCTTCTCCTAGGGCTCAAGGGGAACGCTAGATGTCCGGACACCCCGAGGCAAGGGCTTCGCGGCATTTCCCGAAAATTTGGGGGAATTGCTTCCCTCCGCCCTCGTGGACGTATTAGCGTCTGCGCATATGCCGATGCGCCCACATGGCCGAGGAAGGGCGCCCAGGAGGTAGCCATGCCCACATCCATCACCCCCCGAGAGCTGTACGACGGCATCACCGAGGGTTCCATCCCGATGATCCTCGATGTCCGCAACCAGGACGAGTTCGCCGCCTGGCAGGTCGAGGGCACGAAGCCGGTGCCGACCCGCAACATGCCCATTTGGATGGCGGTTGAGGACTTCGACGATCTTG
>JALQSY010000474.1 GCA_023264215.1 Candidatus Nanopelagicales bacterium | reverse complement strand
CCCGCACAACGCACCGGTGCACAGAAGGCTGCAACCGCACAGGCAACCACCGCTGCCACAAAACCAAAGACGAAGCGCAGCCCCAGCACCTTGAATCGCCTGATTGCCAACAATGAAAAGGACCAGGAGAAGCGCAACAAGCGCAAGTCCGAACTCGAAGAATCCATCGTGAAGGCGGGCAACGACCACGAGAAACTCGCGGCGCTCAGCATTTCACTCGCCGAAGTGCAGTCTCAGATCGACCAACTCGAAAACGAGTGGCTCGAGCTCACCACCGAACTCGAGAGCTAAACCAAGAACGCTGCCAGGTCGGCGGCCGTGAGACCCGCGAGAGTGTCGCGACGAATCATGCGACCGTTCACATCGTGACGCATGGGTACGTCGACGTGGTGCGGCACGGCGAGCACCGTTGCTCCCGCAGCCAACGCCGATGCAACACCCGTGGGTGAATCCTCGATCGCGATGCAACGGGTGATGTCGACACCCAATCGTTCCGCTGCCAGCAAATACGGATCGGGGTGGGGCTTTCCGCGTTCCACGTCGTCA
>JALQSY010000473.1 GCA_023264215.1 Candidatus Nanopelagicales bacterium | reverse complement strand
GTCGGGAAGCGATCGAGTTCTGGCTCTCATGCATCGGGGCTACACCGCCGAGCGATACCTCGAGCGTCTGGCGAACGCCCGGCGCCTGGTCGACGATCTGGCCGTGAGTACCGACATCATCGTCGGCTTCCCGGGCGAGACCGACGACGACTTCGAACGAACCCTGGAAGTGGCCGCCGAAGCCGAGTACGACTACGCCTACACCTTCATCTTCTCGCCCCGCGAAGGAACCGAAGCGGCGACGCTGGTCGATCGATTCGTCCCCGAGGACGTGGTCGCCGATCGTTTCGCACGTCTGCGTCTCGTGGTCGAGCGTTCGGCGGTACGTCGCCACCGCGACCGCATCGGCCGGATCGAAGAGGTGCTGGTCGAAGGTCCGTCGAAACGAGACCCACTGGTGATCTCGGGGCGGACCCGCCAGAACAAACTGGTCCACTTCCGTCCCACCAGTCCCGTTCGGGTGGGCAGTTACGGACTCGTCGAGATCACCGATGCCGCCGCCCATCATCTCGTCGGTGAATTCCGCGAGATCGTCGCCGAACCGTC
>JALQSY010000472.1 GCA_023264215.1 Candidatus Nanopelagicales bacterium | reverse complement strand
GTGCTCGGTGCCCCACTGGCGATCATCCATAAGCGCCGCGACCCGGATGTGCCGAACCAGGTACGGGTGTTCGAAGTGGTCGGCGACGTCAAAGATCGGGTGTGCGTGGTGGTCGACGACATGATCGACACCGGCGGCACCATCGTGAAGGCCGCCGAGACCTTGTTCGAGAACGGTGCCAAGGACGTGATCGTCGCCGCCACGCACGGCATATTGAGCGATCCGGCGAAGGAGCGTCTCCAGCAATCGCGGATTTCCGAGGTGGTGGTCACCGACACACTCCCGATCACCGAGGATCGGATGTTCGAGAAGCTCACCATCTTGTCCATCGCGCCGATCCTGGCCAAGGCGATCAACGAGGTGTTCACCGATGGCTCGGTCACGAGCATGTTCGACGACACGCCCTCGCACGAGCTGGGCAACTAGGCCTTTCGGCTCGCCGCTGCCTGGGGGATCAGGGCCGATTTCGTCCTCGGGCACTCCCTCGTTAGACTCTCCTCAATTCCTCGGCGAGGGTGTCGCACAGGCACCGTGATCGACGCGGTC
>JALQSY010000471.1 GCA_023264215.1 Candidatus Nanopelagicales bacterium | reverse complement strand
GGCGTTTTCGATCATCCAGCTTGGCGGCGCAGGAACCTCTGCCTCATTGCGCACGCGTGCCATCATGCCCGCATAACTCTCCGGGGAGGAAAGCGGATCAGGATATTCCTGAGCCAGCTCAGACATGCGCCCGATCGTCGTTTGAGAATTGTTGGGCGTCAGCTTGCGAGGGATGAAAGACTGACGCCCAGTGCCCACCGGCGTGAAACCCTCGACCCGCACGCGGTACTCCGGGGCAAGCTGCCCGACCATGGGTTCTTCGGACGGCGGCGCTAGGCTGATGTTTGCCGCCGCACCTTCGCGAGGCGCTGTGAGACGACTAGACAGCTCAATAGAGCGCTCGCCCAATGGACGCACGCGCGGTTCGCCGAACGGGATTGCGCCTTCCGGCGCCGCCGCCCCCAAGCTGCGCGGCGTGCCGGCAGGCTGGAAGATCTCCATGAGCATGTCTTTATCGCCCTGCGCAATCGCACGGCTGGCGCCGATCGAGTCGGCCAGCAGGTTCTTGGCTGCAGGCGACAGGCCCTCAGCCAGTGCCTGACGCGCC
>JALQSY010000470.1 GCA_023264215.1 Candidatus Nanopelagicales bacterium | reverse complement strand
CGTTGGTGCCCACCGGGGTCGCGACCGTGTTGTCGATGATCAGCGGGACGCCGACCGCATGGGCCGCCTCCGACCACGCCGGAATGTCGAGCACGTTCAGCCGCGGGTTGCCGATCGTCTCGCCGAAGACGAGCTTGGTCTTCTCGTCGGCGAGCTTCGCCACGGCGCCAGGGTCGTCGGCGTCGGCCCAGCGAACCTCGATCCCGTACTGGGGGAGGGTGTGGGCGAAGAGGTTGTAGGTGCCGCCGTAGAGCTGGCTGACCGAGATGATGTTGTCGCCGGCCTGGGCGATGTTGAGGATCGAGTAGGTGACCGCGGCCTGGCCGGAGGCCAGCACGACCGCGCCGACTCCGCCCTCGAGCTCGGTGAGGCGCTGCTCGAGCACGTCCCAGGTCGGATTCATGATCCGCGTGTAGATGTTGCCCGGCACGGACAGCGCGAAAAGGTCCGCGGCGTGCTGGGTGTCGTCGAAGACGTAGGAGGTCGTCTGGTAGATCGGGACCGCGCGCGACCTGGTCGTCGGGTCGGGCTCCTGGCCCCCGTGTAGG
>JALQSY010000046.1 GCA_023264215.1 Candidatus Nanopelagicales bacterium | reverse complement strand
CGCGTGAGTCCAAGGCCGCGGGCAATGCGATCGACGTCGGCTTCATCCAGCGGACCGCTGCGCTGGAGCGGAGGAGCGGCGAATGCGAGTACATCGCCGTTGCGTCGGATTCGCACCAGACCCGCACCGCACTCCTGCACGATGACGTCACCCTGCGGCACTCCGCCAGCCTCGAGCCAGGCGTGGCACGTGCCCAGCGTGGGATGGCCAGCGAAGGGCAGCTCGCGCCCGGGGCAGAAGATCCGCACCCGGTAGTCCGCGGCGGCGTCGGTCGGCTCTAGCAGGAATGTCGCCTCGGACAGATTCGTCCAGCTCGTGAAGGCGTGCATCTGCTCGGTGGTGATGCCCTCGGCATCGTGGACGACGGCGACGGGATTGCCCAAGAGCGGCGTAGCCGTGAAGACATCGACCTGGCGGAAAGCGTGGGAGGTCACGCTCGGACGATATCGGCAGCGATGGGTTTCCTGCTCACAAGGACGGTCGCGGAAGGCGGTCGGCATACGCTCCGCACCATGACACGGACATCGCGCGCCTTGCGCAGCATCGCCCTGCCCGTGAGCGGCCTCGCCCTCGCCGGGATGGCCCTCACCGCCTGCGGCGGATCGAGCGACTCCGGGGGCTCAGAAGCTGACTGCTCCCAGGAGGCGCTCAACTCAGCCGCGTCCAACGCCACCGGAGGCACCTTCGGCGGGGTGGAGGAGTTCACGTGCGACGGCGGCTACGCGGTCGTGCAGGGCAAGATGAACGATCAGTACCTGCCGCTTCTGTTCAAGGCCGAGGGCAGCAACTGGGTACCGGTGGAGATCCTCAATGCGTGCCAGGCGGGCGAAGTGCCGGCCAAGGTCGCGGAGATCGCCTGCGCGTAGGTCGTGAGGCTCAGGCCTGCAGCACGGTGTCGATCCAGTCGAAGATGCGCTGGCCGCGCACCTGAGGTGCCATGGGCTCGCAGTGCCAGTTCGCGCCCTCCGTGGCGGTGAAGTGCGTGATCTCCTTGCCGGGAGCGGTGATGAGGTCAAAGAGCTGCTGTGATTGGCCCGGCCAGAATTGCTCGTCCTCGGGGTCGGTGATGAGCGTCGGGCAGGTGATCTTGCCAGCGACATCGGTGAGGTTCCACTTGTCGAGTTCGTGCAGGACCGCTGACAGGGTGGGCAGCCCGTAGGGCTCGATCCGCTTGGTGAGGCTGGTGCGGACCTCGGAGCTCGCGTCCTCGATCTGGGTCATGATCTGGTCGAATTGCGCGTCCTGGTTGGCGTCAAGGAGTTGCAGCATCTGCGCGGGCAGCTTGCCGGTCCACGACGTGCGCACATCGACGACGCCGGGGTCGGCCACGATCGCCGCGAGACGATGCTCGAAGGCCGCCGCACGGGGCACCCAGTAGCCGCCCTGGCTGTTGCCGGCGAGCACGAGCTTGGCGGGATCGACGTCGGGGCGCTTGATGAGGAAGTCAACGACGGGGGTGATCACCGCTTCCCAGTCGTAGCGGAAGTACATCTTCTGCTCGTAGAGGGCACGGCCCTGGCCGGGGCCATCGAAGGTCATGGCGTGGTAGCCGCGTGCGAGGGCGTCGACGACGCCCATCTCGAGCATGTCGCTCACGGGTCCGTCCGATCCGTTGTTGAGGATGATCGTCGGTCGTCGCTCGGGGCCGGCGGACCAGAAGTAGCCGTGCAGGTGTGTGCCCTCGTACGGAATGGAGATGTGCTCGACGGGCGTCGGCCACAGCCGCATGGCGTGGTCGAAGCACTCGCGGTGCCAGCGCCACGTGGCCAGTTCGCGGGAGGGGTCCTTGGTGGCGAGCACATAGAAGAACGCGGACGCGGAGTAGTTGGCCGCGCGAAGGTACGCGTCACGTGCGGATGCGATGTGGCCAGCGGCCTCCGCGCCCTCTGCGATCTTGCGCACTCGATGAGCCGTGGCCATCCACTCGTCGAACCACGAGTCAGGATCCGCGTTGGTGATCTTGTCGGTGGTCGCGAAGACCTCTCCCGCCTCGGAGAGGCGATAGGGGGCTGAGCCCAGGGTGATGAGGGCCATGAATTCGAATCCCTCGTCGTCGAAGAAGCGATGCTGGGCCATGCGGTCTCCCTTGGTTGTCATGAAGCGATCGGACTGGTATTTCCACGATGCGGGAACGATAGTCCGCGGACGACGTACGCGAACGCGCTTACGACAAGAACGGCGACGAGCGCAATGAGGATCTCTGCGGAGACGAAGGCGACGAGGCCACCGCTGACAGGGACCTCCTGGGAATCGCCTGCCAACACCCACGCCGTCAACGCGATGAGAGCACCGATCGCGACTGCTGCAGCGATCAGGGGCAGCAGGCGCGTCGATCCTGGGATGGTGTCGATGATTCCCCGGCGTCTGAGCGCGATCGCGGTCGCTCCCGCCAGCCACATGAGAGCGAGTGCCATTCCTCCCATGACGTCGCTGGGTCGATGCCAGCCGGCGGCAAGGGCTGCCATAGGGACGGCAGCAGCCCATGCCATCCCGAATGCGGCGGCCGCCGTCCGGTACCGAGGGCTCGAGACGACGATGAGTGCCAGGGCGAAGCCCATGGCGATCGTCGCGTGACCGCTCGGATAGGTGTCGATGTTGCCGTTGTCGACGTATGCATTGAGCTCGGGTGCCAGATCACGACGGGGCAGCACTCGCTTGAGGACCTCGGCGCTGAGGATCGAGAACCCGAACGCCGCAGCCATGGTGACGGCGGTGACGAGGCGTTTGCGCACGAGCCCGATCACGAGAAGGAGGACGATCATGAGCACGATGGTCGAGATCCGGACGCCGTGCAGGGCTGCGGTGAGCGCCTGGCGGGAGTCCAGGCTCGCGAGCTGGCCGCCGAGGAGTGCTCGATCGTCCCAGCGCTGTCCGATCGGGGTGCGCACGAAGACGAGATAGAGCCCAACGACGCCGGCTCCACCCGCAGCGGCGAGGGTCGCGAGGGCCCTGCCTCGCCCTGCGATCTCGGTCATGTGGCTGGCGTATCGAACTCGGCGTTGATCTGCTCCATCGTCATCGTGCGCCGATCGCGCATGCGCAGCAGCAGCGGGATCGCGATGACGGACGCCAGGACGAGGAGGAACGACGATGCCACCGGGGTGTCGAACCAGTCGATGAGAAGTGCCGCGATGAGGGGCGCCGTGCCGCCGAAGACCGCCGAGCCCAGGTTGTAGCCGACGGCCAGCGCTGAGTAGCGAGCCTTGGACGGGAACTCCTCGCCGATCGCGGCGACGACGGGGCCGGTGTAGAGCATGAGCAGCACGAGCAGCACGAGCCCGCCGAGGATGACCAGGATGATCCCTTCATTGGTCATGAGCCAGAGCATGGGAATGCTCAGGATCGTGAACCCGACTGCCGCTGCGGTCAAGGTGAGCTTGCGTCCATAGCGATCGGAGAGCGCACCGAAGGCCGGGGTCGCGACGGCATAGACGACGGTCATGCCGGTGGTGACCCAGAGCGCCGTATCCGACTGGATCTCGCTGAAGGAATCCAGGATCGTCGGCACGAATCCGAGGACGACGTAGTAGAGGATGCCGCCATAGCCGGCAAGCAGCGCGGCGATGATGACCTGCTTGGGCAGGTGCGTGAGCGCGTAGCGCAGCGGCTGCTTCGGCACGTCGCCCTCGCGCTCCTCGTCGAGGAACTCCTCCGTCTCGGGCATCCGACGGCGCATGACCAGGGCGAAGAGCCCCAGCGCGCCGCCGACGAGGTAGCAGATGCGCCATCCCCAGTCGCTCATGAACTCGCTCGAGGTCCACGTCGTCAGGCTCGCGACCAGGGCCGATGCCAGGATCACGCCGAGCCCCGACGTGAACACCGCCGTGGAAGCGACGAAACCCCTCTTGCCAGGCGGTGCCTGCTCGACCAATTGCACGACCGTTCCCGAGTACTCACCGCCGGCGGAGAACCCCTGGAGAAGGCGCATTGCCGTGAAGAGCAGCGGCGCGGCGATGCCGATGACGGCATAGACGGGAAGGAACGCCGTGAGCGCCATCGGCGCTGTCATCATGAGGATCGACAGGACGAGGGCCTTCTTGCGTCCGAGCCGGTCCCCGATGCTTCCGAAGAACGCACCCCCGACGATTCGCATGATCGACCCCGCGGCGAAGACACCGAGGCTGGCGATGGCAGAGACGATGGCGTCATCGGAGGGGAAGAAGAGCGGTGACATGACGGGGACGAGGTAGAGGTAGAGCCCGTAGTCGAACCACTCGACGACCGTTCCAGCGGAACCGTAGACGACCGCCGATCGGGCGCGCTTGTCCGCGGGCGTGCTGGCACGCAGGATGGACATCGCAGCACCCTAGCGAGCGATTGCCGTGGCTACGGGCGTTGACGCAGATGGGGACGCGCCTACGACATACGTGCCAGGCTTAGGCCGTGATCGGCAAGCGTGTCGCGCTGGCTGCGGGAGCGACGACGGCCGCGGTGGGCGGCGCAGTGGCGTACACGGTCGCTCAGGTGCAGGGTCGGGCAACGGGGGACGTGGCCGACTACCTCAGCGGCCCCGTGGCGGACCCGCCACCGGTCGTCGTCGCAGGAGCCAGCATCGTGCGGGGCCGGGCATCGGTGGATTTCGTGCAGTTGCTCCGCGAGCGCTTCCCCTCGCGCACCTTCGTCAACGCCGGGGTCAACGGCAACGTGGCGTGGGAACTGCTCCAGCGCATCGATCAGGTGATCGCGTGTCGGCCGAGGAAGGTGGTCATCCTCATCGGGACGAACGACGTCCAGGCGACGCTCACACCGGATGCGACACGAGGGACCCGGGAGTCGAAGGGACTGCCCGAGGACCCGTCCATCGGGTGGTACGCCGCCTGCCTGGCGGAGGTCGTCGAGCGCCTGCAGCAATCCGGTGCCGTCGTCGCCGTTTGCTCACTGCCTCCTATCGGGCAGGACCTCGATGCGCCGGTCAACGCCGTTGTCCGCGAGGCCAACGCCGCAATCAGCGGGGTATGCGCTCGGACAGGTGCGGCGTACCTGCCCGTCTACGAGAACCTCATCGAACTCCTCGCCAGTCAGCACGCGACGACGGGGCCCGCATGGACCGGATCCTGGCTGCCGGGCGCGCGCTCGCTCGTCGAGCACTTCGTCCTCAAGCGGAGCTACGACGCCATTGCGCTCTCAGCCGGCTGGGTCCTGTCACCGGACGGCGTGCACATGGATTCGACGGGCGCGGGCATCATCGCCGACACCATCGCGCAGTGGCTGCACGGTCAGTCCAGTTCCTCGTAGACAGCGTCCCCTACGTTCACCGAGATCACCGGGGCCTTGGCTGGTTCGAGCCATCGCAGCAGCCACCTCATCTCAGACGCGGACATCGAGATGCAGCCCTGCGTCGGCTTGCCCTCGGACACGTGCAGGAAGAACGCCGAGCCGCGTCCTGGGATCACTGGGTCGCGGTTGTAGTCCATGACGATCGCGTAGCGGTAGGCGTCGATGTCGCCGAGTTGCTCCGACCGAGCCTGCCGGAAGCCGCAATCCGCCCCTGGCCTGCAGGTGCGCATCGAGTTGTAGAAGCGGCTCTTGACGTCGGAGACCCACCAGTGCGACAGTCCCACGCGCACATAGGGAAGGCGCGATCCCGGGTCCTTGGCGCGACCGAAGGCCTCGGTGAGCGTGAAGACGCCCCGCGGGGTGCGCGCTCGACGCTCGGAGGCAAGCCCGATGCCCTCCTCGCCGACGAACACCCTGATGGGTCCGCGGACGCGCACGAACTCGCCCTTGCGTCGCTCCCATGCTTCGAGGACGGCCGTGCTCGACGTGGGCGACTCCGCTCTGACCGTGATCACCTGTCCGGTGTCGTCGGGCACGGCGACCGCTGCTGCCGGGGAGAGGAGAGTGGCGAGCGCGAGTGCCGTCGCGGTGACCAGTCGGCGAATCACCGCATCAGGCTACGTCAGGAGTCGACCTCGAGATCGATCATGGTGTCGATCCGGTGCACATCGTCGCGACGGATGACATACGCGTTCTGCCGGCCCTCGACGCGAAATGTCCAGGGGCCTTCGTGGCCCGGATCCTCGGCGACGAGGGCGGTGTCCTCATCGATGCCCAGCATCGTCCCGCCACGCGAGGCGAAGGGTCGAAGCGCGAGGTCGGGAAGCCAGCGGGTGTACCGATCGAAGTGAGGGAAGACGCGCACGTCGGGCACGACTGCCAGACCCGTGAGCGGATCCTTGCCCGGATAGCGGAAATGCTGGACGGTGCCTCCCATGGCCATCGCTCCCGCGCTGCACCCGGCCAGGCCCGCCCCGCGCTCCCAGGTGCGCCGGATCGCGGCCCACGCGGGCGTGCCCTTGAGCGACTCGGTGAGGAAAGTCGGGTTGCCGCCGGAGAGGTAGATCAGCCCCGCGCGCTCGATGAGCGGCACCCACCGCTCGTCCTCGGCGTCTGCGCGCGTGCGGATATCGATGACGACCTGCTCGGCATCCAGGCGATCGGCGGCCTGCCTACCGAGGTCGTGCCAGTAGCCAAGTCGTTCGGCACCTTCGGGCGCGGAGGCCGTCGCGAGCTGGACGTAGACGCGCGGATTGTCCGCGAAGAGCCAATCCTCGACGTCCGTGAGGACAGGGAGGTACTCTCCGCTGCCCACCAGGGCGATGCGTCCGGCCATGCCGGGACTCTAGGGGACATCTCGGATACGCCGTGCCGGTGCAGGCACCTCGGGCTAGCGTGAAGGTATGACCGATTCCGCAGATACGCCGATTCCCGAGGCGATTCCGTGCACCACAGCATTCGAGATCCCGGGCTACGTCATCGACAAGCACCTGGGACTGACCTGGGGCGTCCTCGTGCGCTCCGTCGGCTTCGCCAAGGGCTTCACCGGGAGCTTCCGCGCGCTCAAGGCCGGCGAGGTGCCTCAGTACACCGACGTCGTGGATCAGGCTCGCCGTGACGCCCTCCAGAGACTGATCCAGCACGCCCAGTCGCTGGGCGCCAATGCCGTCATCGGGGTGCGCTTCGACTCCAGCGATGTCGGCGGTGCCGACTCGGGGCTGAGTGAGATCCTGGCCTACGGAAGTGCCGTCGTCATCAGGCCCGCGTAGGCACTCTCACGCGGCGTCGCCGGCATTCGCCGCGTCGTAGAACTCGCAGAAGGCCGAGTACGCCCGAGGTGCCCAGATCGTCGCGGGACCGCCGCCCATCAAGATGGTGACGCCCAGCATGTCCGCGGCTTCCTCCTTGGACGCGCCCGCCTTCACCGCTGCGCGAGAGTGAGAGGCGATGCATCCGTCGCACTCGGTGGCGACTGCGATGGCGAGGGCGATGAGCTCCTTGTACTTGACCTCGAGCGCCGTGCCGCTCGCGAAGGCTGCGCCGTGCAGGGCGCGGAAGCCGTCGTACACCTGTGGGGCCGCCTTGCGCAGATCGCGCGTGAGCGGTGCGAGGTCGTCGAGAACCTGCTTGCCATGACCGGTGGACATGGATGCAGTATACCCCCTGGGGTATCTGATCCCAGGGTCGGAGGTCCTGCGTCGCCGCCGGTCTACTCGCCCTTGCGGCCTTCGTCGAAGGCACCCTTGACCTGGTTCCAGTACCCGGTGGCCTTCTCGGCCGCCTGGTCGGTGATCTCCGAGGCCTTGTCGCTCACGGCGCCGGCGAGATCCTCGACCTCGGCCTCGGCCTGCTCCGCAACGCCCTCCTCTCGGAGCTTGTCATTGCCCGTGAGGGCTCCGGCAGCCTCCTTGAAGCGACCCTTGATGTTCTTGTAGAGCGGGTCCATGGCTCCTCCTGGCCTCGTGGTTACCCCGCGACGCTATCGCGTCGGGGACCCGGATGGCGGGAATGGCGACGTGGGGCCGGTGGTTGCCAGCGGTAGCGTGAGGTGGAGGAGGTGCCGTGTCCGGAAGCGTCGAGCTCGCCATCGGCGGCATGACCTGCTCGACCTGCGCGTCTCGCATCGAGCGCAAGCTCAACCGGGTGCCCGGGGTGCGCGCGACAGTCAACTACGCGACTGAGAGCGCCCATATCGAGTTCGATGCCGATACGCCCGTCGCCGACCTTGTCCGCGTTGTCGAGCAGACCGGCTACACCGCATCCGCGGTGGGCGAGTCCGAGGGTGGTGCGGCGGAGGTCGCCTCGCTTCGCCGCCGGTTCTGGGTGTCCTTCGCCCTTGCACTTCCCGTCGTGGTGCTGTCGATGGTGACGCCCCTGCAGTTCCCGGGCTGGCAGTGGGTCGCCCTCGTGCTCACCACCGGCGTCGTCGCCTGGGGGGCCTGGCCCTTCCACCGCGCGGCCGCGCTCAACGCCCGCCATGCCACGGCGACGATGGACACCCTCGTGAGCATGGGCGTGATCGCGGCGTACCTGTGGAGCCTGTGGGCGATCCTCTTCGGGGGTGCCGGCGAGATCGGCTACACGATGTCGCACGGTTTCGGCGGCCACTCCATGTCCGGCGTGCCCGACCTCTACCTCGAGGTCGCCGCTGCCGTCCCTGTCTTCCTGCTTGCCGGCCGGTGGTTCGAGGCGCGTGCGAAGCGACGGTCCACCGCGGCACTGCGGGCACTTGCCGATCTGGCCGCACCGGACGCGGCCGTCATCGTCGACGGCCTCGAGCGCCGCGTGCCGGTGGCGGACGTGAAGGTCGATGACATCTTCCTGGTCCGCCCCGGAGAGCGGATCGCGACCGACGGAGTCGTGGTGCAGGGCGCCAGTGCGGTGGACACCTCGCTGGTCACGGGGGAGCCCGTGCCGGTGGAAGTGGGACCGGGGGACGCCGTCGTCGGCTCCACGGTCAACGTCGATGGCTCCCTGACGGTGCGCGCCACCCGTGTCGGAGCCGATACCCATCTGGCGCGCATCGCCCGGCTCGTGAGCCAGGCCCAGTCGGGCAAGGCGCCCGTGCAGCGCCTGGCCGATCGCATCTCCGCCGTCTTCGTGCCGATCGTCATCGCCATCGCCGTCGTCACGCTTGCCATCTGGTGGCTGGTGACCGGTGACGTGGAGGCGGCGTTCACGGCATCGGTTGCCGTCCTCATCATCGCCTGCCCGTGCGCTCTGGGTCTGGCGACGCCGACCGCCATCCTCGTCGGCACGGGGCGAGGCGCGCAGATGGGCATCCTCATCAAGGGACCGGACGTGCTGGAGGACACACGACGCACGTCCACCGTCGTGCTCGACAAGACGGGCACCGTCACCTCCGGACGCATGCAGCTCCAAGAAGTGCTCGTCGCCGCGGGCGAGGATCCGGTCGTCGTCGGTGCCATGGCTGCGGCAGTGGAGCGCCACAGCGAGCATCCGGTCGCCCGGGCGATCGCCGGCGGTCTCGAGGTGGATGCGGCGGATGACTTCGTCAACTATCGCGGGCTCGGGGTGGCGGGCCGGGTGGGCGACACGGCGGTGGCCGTAGGCCGGGCTACGTGGGTCGCCGAGATGGTCGGTGCGGCCCTGCCCGACCAGGCCCTGGCGGAGGCGATCGCGGCGGCCGAATCCCGGGGCGCCACGGTCGTGGCTGTCGGTTGGTCGGGTGCCGTGCGCGGAGGTGTCGTGGTCGCCGATGCGATACGCCCGACCAGCGCCCAGGCGGTCGCGCTCCTGCGCGGCCTGGGCCTGACGCCCGTGCTGCTCACGGGGGACAACATGCGGTCGGCCGCGGCGGTCGCCCGCGCGGTCGGGATCGATGAGGTGCGCGCTGACGTCCTCCCCTCCGACAAGGTGGACGTGGTGCGGGACCTGCAGAAGCAGGGACGGGCGGTCGCGATGGTCGGCGACGGTGTCAATGATGCGGCTGCCCTCGCTCAGGCCGACCTCGGCATTGCGATGGCAGCCGGCACCGACGCGGCGATCGAGGCCAGCGACATCACCCTGGTGCGCTCCGACCTGCTGTCGGCCGTCGACGCGATCCGTCTGTCGCGCCGCACTCTGACGACGATCAAGGGCAACCTGTTCTGGGCCTTCGCGTACAACGTCGCGATGATTCCGCTGGCCGCGGTCGGGCTGCTCAGCCCGCTCTTCGCCGGTGCCGCGATGGCGTTCTCGTCGGTGTTCGTCGTTGCCAACAGCCTGCTCTTGCGTCGCTTCCGTCCCACGGCCTCGGTCACGGCTGTGCCCTTGCTCACAAACACGTCCGTGTAAGGGTTTTCACGGTTTTCAGTCACTTGCAGGAACGGCAGGATGGCCACAGTTCGCCCCTGGCGCACTCGGACACCGGCGTTCGACGGAAGGGACTGCTCATGACGATCCGTGGCCTCGAGAATCCGCCCACCCGCAACAAGAAGCTGCTCGAGTGGGTCGAGGAGGTCGCGGAGCTGACGCAGCCCGACGAGGTGATCTGGTGCGACGGCTCCGATGCCGAGTGGGACCGCCTCACGTCGCAGATGGTCGACGCAGGGACCTTCATCAGGCTCAATCCCGAGATCAGGCCCAACTCGTTCCTGGCCCGTTCGGACCCGAGCGATGTGGCGCGCGTCGAGAGCCGGACGTACATCTGCTCCCAGTACGAAGCAGACGCGGGCCCCACCAACAACTGGATGGATCCCGTCGAGATGAAGGGGATCCTCAGCGGCCTTTTCGCCGGCTCGATGCGCGGTCGGCCGATGTACGTCGTGCCGTTCTCGATGGGACCGCTCGGCTCCCACATCGCGCAGCTCGGTGTCGAGCTCACCGACTCACCGTACGTCGTGGTCAGCATGAAGATCATGACCCGTATGGGCGCGGCCGCGCTCGATGAGATCGGGGAGAACGGCGACTTCGTGCCCGCGGTTCACTCGGTGGGGTACCCGCTCGTCGACGCCGACGGCAATGCTCGCGCCGACGTGGCCTGGCCCTGCAACGACACGAAGTACATCACCCACTTCCCCGAGACACGCGAGATCTGGTCCTACGGATCCGGCTACGGCGGCAATGCCCTGCTGGGCAAGAAGTGCTT
>JALQSY010000469.1 GCA_023264215.1 Candidatus Nanopelagicales bacterium | reverse complement strand
TCGAAATAAGACAACAGAAGGAATTCAGACGTGCCTGCAATCGAGATGTTCTACGACGACGACGCCGACCTGTCGATCATCCAGGGCCGCAAGGTCGGGGTCATCGGCTACGGCAGCCAGGGCCACGCGCACTCGCTGAGCCTGCGCGACTCCGGCGTCCAGGTGAAGGTGGGCCTGAAGGAGGGTTCGAAGTCGCGCGCCAAGGTCGAGGAGCAGGGCCTGGAGGTCGACACCCCCGCCGAGGTCGCCAAGTGGGCCGACGTCATCATGCTGCTGGCGCCCGACACCGCGCAGGCCGAGATCTTCCGCAACGACATCGAGCCCAACCTCAAGGCCGGCGACGCGCTGTTCTTCGGCCACGGCCTGAACATCCACTTCGGTCTGATCAAGCCCCCGGCCAACGTCACGATCGGCATGGTCGCCCCCAAGGGTCCCGGCCACCTGGTGCGCCGTCAGTTCGTCGACGGCAAGGGCGTGCCGTGCCTGGTGGCCATCGAGCAGGACCCGACCGGAAACGGTCTGGCGCTTGCTCTTTCGTATGCCAAGGGCA
>JALQSY010000468.1 GCA_023264215.1 Candidatus Nanopelagicales bacterium | reverse complement strand
CTGTCCGCTACAGCGTGGAGCAAGCGTGACCTTTCCCACCCGGAGGTGTGCCGCCACGTCGATGTGTCGAAGGCCCGCCGCGCGGCCTGGATCGCTCGCACCGTGTCGGCTGAGTCGGCTTCCGGCACATCGCCGACCACACGCCCGTCGGCGGGACAGGTGATCGTCCTGGTGGCCCCGCTAGCCGCCGAGCACCAATGCCCGTCGATCAGCAGTCCCTCCACCGGCAATCCCGTCCTTCCCGCGAGCCCTCAGTGCGATACGTGGTCGCGGTGACGATAGAACGGAACAGGCTCGGGTGGGAGCGGATTCGCCCCAATGATGCGATCTGCCGCCTTCTCCGCGATCATCATGGTGGGCGCGTAGATGTTCGCGTTCGTGACTGCCGGCATCACCGATGCGTCCACGACGCGAAGGCCATCGATGCCGTGCACTCGCATGGATTCCGGATCCACGACAGCCATCTCGTCGACACCCATTTTGCAGGTGCACGAGGGGTGGTACGCCGTTTCCCCGTCGCGGCGTACCCACTCCAAGATCTCCTCGTCCGT
>JALQSY010000467.1 GCA_023264215.1 Candidatus Nanopelagicales bacterium | reverse complement strand
GGGCACGGACCTGCTGACGCTGCTGGCCGAGCAGGCGCGCGAATCGGGCGATCTGACCAATGCGCTGTGCCTGGGGCTGGCCGACGGGCGGCTGTGCGGCGCGGAGGCGCGCAAGGCGCTGGTCGAGGCCGAGCAGCTGGTGCGCGAGCAGCTGGCGGCCGGCGTGACCGTGGAGGCGATCGCCGGCGACGCGGGGATGAGCCTCGACGCCGTGCAACGGGTCGCCGACGGCGGCCGCATCCTGCCCCTCCCCTGAGACGCAAGCCTCAGCGCGTGACGGGGGCAGGCGGGAGGATGTGAGGATGCACGCGGCCCTCGAGCGCTTCACCCCCGCCACGCGGGAGTGGTTCGCGGGCGCGTTCCCCGAGCCGACGCCCGCGCAGGCGGGGGCGTGGGAGGCGATCTCGTCGGGACGCCACGCGCTCGTCGTCGCGCCGACCGGATCGGGCAAGACCCTCAGCGCGTTCCTCTGGTCGCTCGACCGGCTGGCGGCCTCGCCGACGCCCGAGTCCCGCGCGACGCGCACCCGCGTGCTCTACATCTCGCCGCTCAAG
>JALQSY010000466.1 GCA_023264215.1 Candidatus Nanopelagicales bacterium | reverse complement strand
ACGCCACGACGGTCCGTGTCCGGTCGTGTTCTCGGTGAGGATGGACCAGGCGCAGTTGCTCAGCACACCCAGGCAAGCCCAGTTCTGCGGTGGCAGTTCCAGTAGCGCACCGATCGCGGCGCGGGCCGAGCCGCCGTGAGTGGCGACCACGAGGGTCCCCTGGGGCGGTAGTTCGTTCACGTAGTGCTCGATCGCCTCGACCATGCGCTCGGCCACCTCGATGCGCGTCTCGCCCCCACCGGGCCGAGCGTGGGAGTCCGAGGCCCAGCGGGCCACGTCATCGCCGTAGGTGGCGAGCAGTTCGGGTCTGCGTAGGCCCTCCCACTCCCCCGCGAACGTCTCGCGCAACCGTGCATCGGCGATCACCTCGAGTTCGGTGAGATCGGCGAGTGCTTGCGCGGTGGCAAAAGCGCGCGACAGATCGCTGGAGATGATGCGGCTGGGCGTGAGGTGCACCAGCAAACTGGCGGCACGCGTGGCTTGCGCGCGGCCCTCGTCATCGAGCTCGATGTCGGACTGACCTTGGAATCGGCGCTCGGCGTTCCAGGCGGTTCG
>JALQSY010000465.1 GCA_023264215.1 Candidatus Nanopelagicales bacterium | reverse complement strand
CCCCGTGTCTCCTCCGGCGAACGTAGCGAGCTGCGCGAGATGACCCGCGATGCACGCCGCGAGATGAACACCCTGAATCGCCTCGTTCGCAAGGCCGAACGAAGCCAGGCACGACGTGACTGGCGTACTGCCCGCAGTCATTACGACGCGATCCGCGCCACCGGAGACGCTCGACTGAATGAAGCGCAGGAAATCCTCGCCCCCCACATGTCGTTCTCCGAACAACTGCGCGCATGGGCCACAGCACTCGACTCCCTGGGCACCGAGCTCGACCGGCGCGCTGGCTAGACTTCGAGCCTGCAATGCATGCATGCGGGTGTAGTTCAATGGCAGAACATCAGCTTCCCAAGCTGACAGCGCGGGTTCGATTCCCGTCACCCGCTCCACTCGAAGCCCCGCCGGCCGCACCACGCGCCCACTTTCGTTCGAAATCGGCAAACTTCCCGTCGAGTACCTTCAGTAGACGCTTCCGCTCGACATCCGAAACGAATGCCGATTCGATCCCCTGGTATGACAAATCCTTCAGGTCCGCGTAGGACAGATCGAACCAGTCGAATG
>JALQSY010000464.1 GCA_023264215.1 Candidatus Nanopelagicales bacterium | reverse complement strand
CCACGATCAAGCGGGTAACGCTGGAGCTCGGAGGCAAGTCGGCCAACATCGTCTTCGCCGACGCCGACGTCGGCCTGGCGGCGCGCTCGGCTCCGGGCGGGGTCTTCGACAACGCCGGCCAGGACTGCTGCGCCCGCTCGCGGATCCTCGTCGAGCGGCCGGTGCTGGACGAGTTCCTCTCCGGCCTCGAGGCGGCCGTCGCGCAGATCACCGTCGGCGACCCGCTCGACGAGTCCACCACGATGGGGCCGCTGATCTCGGCCGCCCACCGCGAGCAGGTGGCCTCGTTCCTCGATGACGGCGAGACCATCGCCTTCTCCGGCACGGCGCCCGACGGGCCTGGCTTCTGGCTGGCGCCTACCGTCCTGTGCCCGGTCGACCCGGGCTCCCGCGCCGCCACCGAGGAGATCTTCGGGCCGGTCGTCACCGTGCTGCCGTTCGAGGACGAGGCCGACGCGATCGAGCTCGCCAACGACACCGAATACGGTCTCTCCGGCTCGATCTGGACCGACAACCTCTCGCGGGCGATGCGAGTCTCGCGTGCCGTCGAATCGGGCACCCT
>JALQSY010000463.1 GCA_023264215.1 Candidatus Nanopelagicales bacterium | reverse complement strand
GGCAATCAGGACCTCAACGGTCGTGCCCTCGAGTTTCTGGTTTTCTTCCCAGCAGATGTGGTTTTGCAGCGCCACGAGCCGCTCGAAGCGCTCCTGCACGACCTCTTTAGGGATTTGGTCGTCCATGGTGGCCGCGGGTGTACCCGGGCGAATCGAATACTGGAAGGTGAACGCTTGCATGAACCGCGAAGCTTCCACCACCCGAAGAGTGTCCTCAAAATCTTCGTCAGTTTCTCCGGGAAAACCCACGATGATGTCGGTGGTGATCGCCGCGTCCGGCATGGCCTGGCGGACCCGATCGATGATGCCCAGGTACCGCTCGGCGCGATACGAGCGTCGCATCGCCTGCAGGATGCGATCGGATCCCGACTGCAGCGGCATATGCAACTGCGGCATGACGTTGTGAGTCGTCGCCATGGCGTCGATGACGTCGTCGGTGAAGGCCGCTGGGTGGGGGCTGGTGAATCGCACCCGCTCAAGCCCCTCGATGGAACCACAGGCACGAAGAAGCTTCGAAAACGCTTGCCGATCGCCAAACTCCACCCCATAGGAGTTCACGTTCTG
>JALQSY010000462.1 GCA_023264215.1 Candidatus Nanopelagicales bacterium | reverse complement strand
CGCCGGTTGGTTGGTGGAACAGGCCGCCAGCACGACAGCGGCAGCCACGACCAACACGGCGGCCAGGGCTCCGCCCCGACGTTTCCCGCCCCACGGTGTGACCTGCACCATCACCTCGCTCCACAACACCGCCACACATTCGCAGCAACTTGCCAGCATTCTAGGGGAATTCGGAATCATCGGCCCACCCGCTGAGACCGGCGCTCAGACGGCATGCGCACCCCGTCCTTCATGCGGATTTCACCTCGCGCGGTGGGGCCTGTTATTGTTTCACACGCGCGCCGTTAGCTCAGTTGGTAGAGCAGCTGACTCTTAATCAGCGGGTCCGGGGTTCGAAACCCTGACGGCGCACCACACGCAAAAGCCCTGCTTCGGCAGGGCTTTTGTCGTTACGCGCAGCAGGTGTCCCCGCGCCAGGCGTCGCGGCCCTCCTTGACGGCTATCGCCGCGATCACCAGGCCCGCGATCGGGTCGGCCCAGAACCAGCCGAGCAGACTGTTGAGCACCAGCCCGGCCAGCACGACGGCCGACAGGTAGGTGCACAGCAGCGTCTGTTTGGAATCG
>JALQSY010000461.1 GCA_023264215.1 Candidatus Nanopelagicales bacterium | reverse complement strand
TCCATGGCACTCCCACCGAGGACCCCTGTCCCGTCTGCCGTGTCACCGACGGCCGTGAGCGACTCACCCACGTCACGTATGTCTACGGCGAGCAACTCGGTCACCTCGCCGGCTCAGCGGTCGACCCGGCGCGCTTGCCGAGCATGGCCTTTGAGTACGGCGAGTTCCGCGTCTACGTGGTCGAGGTGTGCTCGACCTGCCACTGGAACCATCTGGTCACCAGCTACGTCCTCGGCGACGGCAAGCCCCGCAAGGCGCCGGCCAAGCCGCGCGACCTGCTCGACTAGGTCCGCGCCGGCTCTGGCGCGGACTCGTCCTCGTCCTCTCGCCGTCGATCGGCCGGGAGCCCGAATGAGGCAATGAGCGCGATCACCATGGCCCCGCCGGCCACGCCGGCCATGATCTGCACCGCGCGCGTGTAGGACTGCTTGGCCTCCGTGGCGACATCAGCCATCCCCGGCTGCTGCTCCAGCGGCACGATCGCCTCTCCCGAGGAATCGACCACCTGATCGACGATCTGCGTGCGCTGCTCCTCGGACAACTGGGGCTGGTTGACCGCGAGGTCA
>JALQSY010000460.1:242-567 GCA_023264215.1 Candidatus Nanopelagicales bacterium | reverse complement strand
AGTGAAGACAGAACAATGAATATTGGAGCTCTTTATGTAGTGAAGAAGTGGTTTTGGTTGCTTTTTCCAACAAAAGACGCCACCACCTCCACCGCCACCGCCACCGTCGAAGCCACCGCCGCCACCGCCACCGCCGCCGCCTATTGGAGCAGACAGTTGAAGTGTGAAGTAACTTATTTTTCACCAGATTCGATTATTGTATTTCTAGAAGAAGATGGAAAATATAAGAAAGTTCTAACCTCCGATGGAAAGATTGGTTGGACTTGGTTTGATGAAAGTTATAACGAATGCTTTGAGGAACTAAAGGCAGAACCATGAACGTTGG
>JALQSY010000460.1:0-232 GCA_023264215.1 Candidatus Nanopelagicales bacterium | reverse complement strand
ACACAGTGAAGAAGTATTATTGGCTTCTTTTTCCAACGAGAGAAACTGCCTGCGACGTAAACGAAGTAACAGCTAAAGCAGGAACAGATCTCGTCGTTGCTGATAATTGGATTGAATATTTAAGCAAATTTTATCAAACTAATATAACTTATTTGTCACCAGAATCGGTTATTGTTTTCCTTGAAGAAGATGGAAAACTTAAGAAAGTTCTGACTTCTGATGGAAAGATTGG
>JALQSY010000045.1 GCA_023264215.1 Candidatus Nanopelagicales bacterium | reverse complement strand
GACCAGGGCCGAGTACCTCGACGGATGCACCCGTCCCAGGTGCCGTTGCAGGTCGCGCCAGTCGTCGATGACCGCCCTGTCCCGCCCCTGTGCCAGTGCCTCGACCTCGTCGCGGCTCAGCGGCTCGGGCGCGATCGGGGCGCCGCGGTGCCGGTAGTCCTCCCCCTCGATGCGCAGGACGTCGAAGTGCGCCGACAGTCCCTGGATCTCGCGCAGGAAGTCCTCGGCGGCGAAGCGCTCCTCACCGAGGCGCTCGGGCAGGGTGTTGGACGTGGCCGCCAACTTGACGCCGCCGTCGACGAGGCGTCCGAGCAGGGTCGACATGAGGACTGTGTCACCCGGGTCGTCGAGTTCGAATTCGTCGATGCACACCAGGCGGTACGTCGACAGGCGCGCGACCGCCTCCGCGAAGCCGAGCGCGCCGACAAGATTGGTGTACTCCACGAACGTGCCGTACGCCCGGGGCTCAGGGGCGACGTGCCAGAGCGAGGCGAGCAGGTGCGTCTTGCCGACGCCGAATCCTCCGTCGAGATACACCCCGGCCCGGGACTCGGGCGCGGCCGCCCGGCGCCAGCGGCGGGTGGGACGCTCCCCCAGCCTCGCGCCGAATGCCTCGAGCGCCGCCACGGCCGCGGCCTGCGTCGGTTCGGATGGATCGGGCCGATACGTGGAGAAGCGCACCTCGGCGAAGTGCGGTGGCGGCACCAGGTCAGCGAGCAGCCGGTCGACCGGCACCTGCGGATTGCGGTCGACGAGGCGTCCGGGCACCTGCCGGATGCTACGCGGCGAGCAGCCGTGCCACCATCCGTGCATGTCGACTCACCTGGGTCTCCCGGTAGAGCCTCCCGTCGCGCCGATGCTGGCCGCACCCGCCGGCAACGCGGTGCCGACTGACCCGGGTCTGGCATTCGAGCCAAAGTGGGATGGCTTCCGGGCGATCATCTTCCGCTCCGCGGATCGGGTCGTCATCCAGGGCCGTGGTGGCGAGGACTTGGCCTATGCATTCCCCGAAGCCGTGGAGGCGATGCGCCGATCCCTCCCGGACCGCGTGGTGGTGGACGGCGAACTGGTGGTGATCCATGACGGGAGGCTTGATTTCGCTGCGCTCGGGGCGCGGCTGCGGCCCCGGAGCGAATCTCGATCGATCGTCGCGCTTGCCGAGAAGCACCCCGTGACCTTCGTCGCCTTCGATCTTCTAGCGCTCGGTGAAGGCGCCGTCATGAACCAGCCCTACCTTGAGCGCCGGACTGCGCTGGAATCACTTGCACTGGTCGATGGGTCCCTCCACATCACGCCGATGACCCAAGAGCCTGACATCGCGATCCGCTGGTTCGACGAGTTCGAAGGCGGCGGGCTCGACGGGCTGATCGTCAAGGACATCTCGTCGACGTATCAGCCTGGCAAGAGGGTGATGCGCAAGGTCAAGCACCGGCGCACGCTCGACGCGGTTGTCGCCGGCTGGCGTCCGCACTCCAAGGAGCCCGACCAGGTCGCCTCCGTGCTGCTCGGCCTGTACGACGACGACGGTCGCCTGCACCATGTGGGCGCCGCCTCGGGACTGTCCGCGGCACTGCGCCGCGAGCTCACGGAGGATCTGCGTCCCCTCCGCCTGAACGAGGATGCCGCGCATCCCTGGCGCGATGAGTCCACCCCCTCACGACGCCCCGGCGGCATCAACAGGTGGAGCCGCGGCCGCGAGCAGGCGTGGCACGCGGTGCGCCCCGATCGCGTGGCCGAGGTCGCCTACGACCAGTTCGAGGGCGACCGACTGCGACATGTCGCGACCTGGCAGCGCTGGCGACCGGACCGGGCCCCGCGATCGTGCACGTACGCCCAGGCCCCCCACCTCGAGCCGATCGACATCGACGCGGTCCTGCGAGCGACATCCTGAGGATTGCCTCGGGATTGTCAGGATCATGTGAGGAAGTCCTGGGAAGGCCCTTGCAGACGGGCATTCCGGCGTCGTCTCGTGTGAGCCTGATCGCGAGCGATGCGATCCGCGCATCCGGGGAGGAGTCCCGTCATGGGCACCAAGCGCACTCTCGCCGCGTCCGCGGCCGTCCTGCTCATCGGCACCGGAGCCGTCGCTGCCAGCGCCACGGCCGCTCAGGCGCGCCCGGGCCAGCATCCCGGCAAGGGTCCGGGTGTCGGAATCGGCCAGGGCGTCGGCCAGGGCGTCAAGCAGGGCAAGGACCTGGTCAAGGATCGCTGGCTCGAGCGACGTGTCGACCGGACTGTGACCGATGAGGCGAAGACGGCCCTGCGCACCGCACTCGAATCGGCGAAGACGACGATGCGCGACGCCATCGATACCGCCGGAGATGATCGGGCAGCGCGCGAGGCCGCTCGCGCAGCGTTCGTCGATGCCGTCGCGGCGGCGGTCCTGGCGTTCGACGCTGCGACCCTGCCGGCCGATCAACTCGGCGCCGTCACGAACTACCGCGTCGCCATGGCGGATGCGACGCAGACCCTTCGGGCCTCGGTCGCCGCTGCCCACGGGACCTTCAAGACTGCCACCGCAGAGGCCCAGGCCACCCTCAAGGAGGCGCTCTCGTCCGCGACATCACGCGACGAGCGGCGCGCGGCATGGGAGGCCTACCGAACGGCCATCGAGCCTGCACGCGAGGCCCAGAGGACTGCCGTGAAGGACGCCGGCGCGGCCTTCCGGACCGCGGTCGACTCCGCGAGGGATTCCCTCGAGGCTGCTCTCCCCTCTGCCTAGATCTCGCTAGATCTCGCGCGTTCTGGCCCTCGGGACAGGGCCGTGGCTGATCACCTCCCGTGCGTGGGACGATTCCCCCCACCACGCACGGGAGGTCTGCCATGGAGTTCTACGGTCACATCATCGGAGGGCAGGAAGTGCCCTCCCTCGATGGCGCGACGATGCCCGACATCGACCCCTACACGCGTGAGGAATGGGCGACGATCGCCTGCGGCGGCAAGGCCGACGCCGATCGCGCGATCGCCGCGGCCCGCGAGGCCTTCGACAGCGGGCCCTGGCCCCGCATGGGCTACGAGAAGCGCCAGCAGTTGATGCATCGCCTGGCGGACCTCATGGAGGAGCACACCGACGAACTCGCGATGGCTGACACGCGGGACATGGGCAAGCCGATCACCCAGTCGCGTCACGACGTCGCCCGCTCGATCCTCAACGTCCGTTTCTTCGCCGACCACGCCCGCATGTCCACCGCGGAGACCCTGCCCATGGACACCGGGCACCACGCCTACACGCGGTGGGAGCCCGTCGGTGTCGTCGCAGCGATCTCGCCCTGGAACTTCCCGCTCATGCTCGGCACCTGGAAGGTCATGCCCGCGCTCGCCTGGGGCAACACCGTGGTGTGGAAGCCTGCCGAGGACACCCCCGTGTCGGCGACGATCGTCGGGCGCCTTGCCATCGAGGCTGGCTTCCCTCCCGGAGTGCTCAACATCGTCCACGGCTACGGTCCGGACTCAGCCGGCTCGGCGCTCACCGAGAGCCCGGATGTCGACCGGATCACCTTCACCGGGGAGTCGGGCACGGGCAAGATCATCAGCGCCGTGGCGGCCCGCAACCTCACTCCGGTGAGCCTCGAGCTCGGCGGCAAGGGCGCCAACATCATCTTCGACGATGCCGACCTCGACAACGCCGTGCACTGGGCGGTCGAGGCGATCTTCCGCAACGCCGGCCAGGTGTGCCTCGCCGGCAGCCGCCTCTACGTCCAGCGGGGCATCTACGAGGACTTCCTGGTGCGCTACAAGGCCGCTGCGGAGGCGCTGGTCATGGGCGATCCGAAGGATCCGAGTACGCAGTTCTCCGCAGCGCTCGCGAGCCAGGAGCACTTCAGCAAGGTGGAGGGCTATCTCGGCACCGAGGCGCTCGGCGGTGGACGCATCCTCACCGGCGGCGTCGGCGACGGCTGGAGCGTCAAGCCGACCATCATCACCGATGCGCCCAGCGACGCACGCGTGGTCAAGGAGGAGATCTTCGGACCCGTCACCGTCGCGACGCCGTTCGACACCGAGGAGGAGGCCCTCGCGCTGGCGAACGACACGCGCTACGGCCTCAACGCCATGGTCTTCACCGAGAACCTCTCGCGCGCCCATCGGATGGCCGCCAGGCTCAATGCCGGCACCGTATGGGTCAACTGCTTCTTCATCCGCGACCTGCGCCTGCCCTTCGGGGGCGTGGGCGACTCGGGCGTCGGCCGGGAGGGCGGCAACTTCAGCAGGGAGTTCATGACCGAGCCCAAGGCCGTCGTCATGCAGATCGACCCGGCGTAGGCGCTAGTCCCGGCGCGCTCGGCTCGGCTGCACCCGGGGCGGCTCCCCCGGCATCTTGGGATAGTCGGGCGGAAACGGCATCTCGCCCAGCCCGCGTTCTTCGATATCGGCCTGCCACATGTCGAGCAGGGGTGCGATGTCGAAGGGCTCGTCACCCAGGGTTGTCCAGGCATTGCCCGCCTGGCTCAGGTGCGCTGGCGCTGTGCGCAGCGTGAACACTGCGGGATCGGTCGCGGGGAGTTCATCCCACGTCACCGGCATCGACACAGGTGCGCCCGGGCGCGCGCGCACGGACCACGCCGATGCCATCGTGCGATCGCGTGCCATCTGGTTGTAGTCGATGAAGACGCGCTCGCCCCGCTCTTCCTTCCACCAGGCCGTGGTGACCAAGTCCGGCAATGCGCGTTCCAGGGATCGACCCACCGCGATTGCCGCGTGGCGAACATCGAGGAACTCCCATCGCGGCTCGATAGCGACGAAGACATGGACTCCCCGGCCGCCGCTGGTCTTGACGTACGGGATCGCCCCGTGCCGCACGAGGAGGTCGCGTAGGACCCCCGCGACCTCGACCGCGTCGGCGAATCCGCGGCTGCCGTGCGGGTCGAGGTCGAACCTCAGTTCATCCGGCCGATCGACGTCGCCACGTCGCACCGGCCACGGATGGAAGGTCACGCAACCGAGATTGGCCGCCCAGACGAGCGTCTCGACGTTCTCCGGGCACACCTGCACACCGGTGCGCCCTGACGGGAACGTGATCGTCGCCGAGCCGACGTAGCCAGGGGTCCCCTTGGGCAGGTGCTTGTTGTAGAAGCTCTCGCCGTACTCGCCGTCGAGGAGGACGCCGTCGGGCCAGCGTTGGAGCGTCGTCGGGCGATCGCCCACGGCGCCCAGGAGCGCCGAGGACACCGTGGCGTAGTAGGTCGCGAGGTCGAGTTTCGTGATGGTCTCACCGCCCTCGCGCCACATCGGCTTGCCCGGGCTCGAGATGCGCACCGCCGACGTTCCTACGGGGATCTCCACCGGAGCTCCGAACCGCGTACTCGCCACAGCGTCAACCTACTGCCGCTGGCACGCGGGCCGACGGGAATCCGTGGGGTGTCCGGGGTCCCGCAGCGCGCCTCGCTACTGTTCTCCCGTGTCCGTCACGGTGATCGTCTTCGCTCTCCTCGGGATCTTCCTCCTGCTCTTCGGAGTCGCATTCGCCCTCTATGGGATGTCCAGTGAGAAGGCCTACTGGTTCCAGCGCGATCCGCAGGGGAACCCGTCGCGCGAGGCCACTCCGTTCCGCAAGGTGTACACGCACGCCTTCGCCATCGCCGTGAGCGACGAGCGGGCGCCATTGCGCATCGCAGCAATCGGGGTGGTGCTGGTCTACCTGGGGCTGGCAAGCCTGATCCTGTCGCTCGTCTTCGCTGTCATCTGACGATGCTGAGCCGCCTCGGAGCGAACCCCGTCGTCGCCTTCGTCGTCGCGGTACTCAAGGCCCAGTCGGTCGAGCGGATCAGCCTCTCCGCGGCCGCTGTGGCCTTCTGGGCGGCCATCGCCATCACGCCGGCGCTCATCGCCATCAGCATCATCTTCGGCCGCATCGTCGATCCGGAGGTCCTCGACGAGGCCGTGCGGTCGCTCCAGTCGGTCGCCCCCGATTCCTTCGGAAGCCTGCTTGCCAGCCAACTCCAGGCGGCGGCCAAGGCTTCGGCGGCCCAGGTGTCCTGGGGCCTAGCCGCCTCGCTCATCACCGTTCTCTGGGCGGTATCGAGTGGGATCTACGCATTCCAAAGGGCCGTGCGCATCGCTTATGGGCTCGACCCGCAACGCTATGTCAGTGCTCGCGTCGTCGCCTACATCGGAAGCCTCAGTTCCATACTCGTCCTCGGCATCGTGCTCATCGCCGCAGGTGCCGGTGCGGCGTGGGCATCGACCCTGGAGGAGCCCTGGCGGGCCCTGGCCTTCACGGTCGGCATCGCCATCGGGCTTGCCCTCGGCACCGGCATCCTCGTGGCCTTCTTCCGGACCTCGGCGCTGAGGGAGTCGCCGCGCTACAACTGGCCCGGGGCCGCGTTCGGCGCGGTAGGCACGCTCGCCGTCGTCATCGGCTTCGGCATCTACCTGCGATTCGCGACCAGCTACCAGGCGATCTACGGGGCACTCGCGAGCACGGTCATCCTCAGTCTCGTGCTCTACATCTGCGCGTACGTGATCCTCATCGGCGCGATCGGCAACTCCGAGCTGACGCGCAGGTTGTCCGCGCGTCAGGACGAGGCGTCGCGCGACAGCAGTTCGCCGGCGTAGTCCGGAACGTATCGGGTCAGGTCGCGCGAGGGACGCTGGTAGCCGTGCCCCTCCGGCCGCTTGGGCAGGGTGAGGGGCGCGCGTGTCACCGGTTCATACGGGATGGTCGACAGCAGGTGATGGATCATGTTGATGCGCGCGCGCCGCTTGTCGTCGGCCTCGACATCGAACCACGGCGACTCGTTGGTGTCGGTGTGGACCATCATCTCGTCCTTGGCGCGCGAGTAGTCCTCCCAGCGGGTGATGGACTCCAGGTCCATCGGCGAGAGCTTCCACTGGCGCATCGGGTCGTTCAGCCGGGAGGCGAATCGCTTCTCCTGCTCGTGATTGCTCACGCTGAACCAGTACTTGCGCAGCAGGATGCCGTCCTCGATGAGCATGCGCTCGAAGATCGGCGCCTGGCGCAGGAAGCGCTGGTACTCCTCTGCCGAGCAAAAGCCCATCACGCGCTCGACACCCGCCCGGTTGTACCAGGATCGATCGAACAGGACGATCTCGCCGGCGGCGGGCAGCTGCTCGACATATCGCTGGAAGTACCACTGCGTGCGCTGGCGCTCCGTGGGCGTCGGCAGGGCGACAATGCGCGCCATGCGTGGATTGAGGTACTCCGTCACCCGCTTGATAGTCGAGCCCTTGCCGGCCGCGTCCCGGCCCTCGAAGACGACGACGACACGCGCACCCGTCGACTTCACCCACTCCTGCATGGTGACGAGTTCACCCTGCAGCGCGTAGAGGGTCTTCTCGTAGAACTCGCGCGGAACCTTCGTCACCTTGCGGTGCGGGGCCTTGTCGGGTTGCCCCTGGTCCTTGGCCATGCCCCCATCCAAGCACCGCCCCTAGGGCACCTGGGGCGTTTCGCTCAGTTGAGAGCGCAGCGCTGCGTCGAAGACCCGATGAGCGGACAGGGCCTCGTGCGGGGTCGCGGTGCCGAATCGATCCCCGAGCGCGCCGGCGCGCTCAGCGAGGTAGGACGACCACATCTGCAGCAGCGCGTCCCCGAACCCGAACTCGAAGATCGCGCCGGAGACCACCGGCCACGCCGACACATTGCCCGGCTGGATCTCCTCCCAGACCTGCTCGCCATCCCGCAGGCTGAAGCGCCTCACGACGGTGGGCTCCCGGGTCGAGAACCGCACTCCACCATCCATCCCCACGGCGTCGAAGTACCACGTGTTCGCATGCCCCGGGGCGATGCGACGGGTCTCCCACAGCATGGTGAAGTCCCGACCCTCTCGCGGGTGCGCCGTGCAGGTGAGCAGGGCGTTGTCCCAGGTGTCGCACGCGACCATGGCTCCGTCAGCACCCGGTCGCTCGGCGACGACGTCGTCGAGTCGGGCGTACACCAGGCGGGGGTCCCAGCCCAGTCGCAGCGGGACGTGCGCGACGTGGAGGCCCAGGTCCCCCATGACCCCGATCGCACCGCATGTCTCGACACGGCGTTTCCAGTTGATCGGCTTGGACCGATTGATGTCCGAGGAGTGCCAGAAGCCGCTGCGCACGTCGAGCACGTCCCCGAGTGCCCCGGACGCCGCATAGTCGTAGGCGCGCAGCGCCCCCGGGTAGAACGGGAACTCGCTCGAGACGCGCACGAACGCGGTCGATCGGTCGATGGCGTCCACGATGCGCTCGGCGGCAGGCAGGTCGATGCCGAACGGCTTCTCGCCGAGGAAGTCCCTGCCCGCTGACGCCGCAGCGACGTAGATCTCTTCATGGATCTGGTGCGGGACCGCGATGTACAGCACGTCGACGTCGTCGGCGTCCACGAGGTCGCGCCAATCCGCGGTGGTCCGAGCCACTCCTGCCTGCTCGGCGAACCACTCACGCGCCGCAGGCGCCGGGTCGGCGACCGCGGTGATGCGGGGGCGAGCCGGATGGTCGATGAGCAGGCTCCAGCGACCGCACACGGCGGCCAGTTCGCGACCCATGAGGCCGCCGCCGATGATGCCGATCCGGACATCGGACTGCGCTGTCATGACGCCCGCAGGATCTCCATCGCGCGCTTCGGGTCGGCACCGTCGTGCAGCATGGCCATGAGCGCTCGCGTCATCGCCGCGGGCCGCTCGTGCTGAATGATGTTGCGGCCGTAGACCAGGCCCGCGGCGCCCTGCGCGAGAAGCGCAGCGGTCCGCGCGAAGATCTCCTCGTCCGAGACTCTGCCCCCGCCCCGGATGAGGACCGGGATGCCGGACGCCGTGCGCACGACCTCGGAGTACAGCGACGTGTCGTCGGTCGGATCGGCCTTGATCACATCGGCGCCCAACTCGACCGCCTGGCGCACGATCGGCAGGATCAGATCGAGGTCGCCGTTGACCGTGTAGGGCCCGGCGTCGGTCTCCTTCATGACCAGTGGCTCCACCATGAGCGGCATGCCGTAGTGGTCACACTGCTGGCGCAGCTCCATGACGTTGCGGATGCACGCCTCGCGCACCTCGGGGCGCCCTGGCAGGTCCAGCAGGTTGACGACAACGCATGCAGCATCGAGGCGCACCGCGGTCAGGACCGGGTCCGGAGCGATCGCGCTGAACATGTGGTCGGGGAGCACGCTGCCGTAGACGTTGGCCACGTCCGTGCGCATGACGAGCGCCGGACGAGAGCGTCCGCCCTGGGACTGCAGCAGGCGGGCCTGCCCCGGGGTCAGCTGGATGGCGTCGGGATCGGCGGCCACCAGGGTGGTGACGGCGGAGGGGAGATCCTCGATGCCGGCGAGGAAGGCCCCCTGGCCGAAGAATCCATGGTCCACCGCGATGTCCAGGCAGCGACCCGACGCGGGATTGAACAGCCTGCGGAGCCGATACGCCGAGTCCGACACGGCGTCTCCCTTCTGTCCGAGCATCCCCCGTGACCTGACCACCCTATCGACCCGCGGATGCCAAGATGGGCGCGTGACCGCAACTCCCGTGCTGCTCCCTGTCAACCAGTTCGATCACTTCTATCGCGGTGGCGACCGCATCGGGGCACTGCGCGGGGGCCCCGGTGGGCCCCAGCGGCCCGAGGAGTGGATCGGCTCGACGACGACGCGATTCGGCCAGCGGACCCAGGGCCTGAGCGAGCTCCCCGGCAACGGCTACCTGCGCGACGCCGTCATCGCCGATCCCGCCGCCTGGCTCGGCCCCGCCCACGTCGCCCGCTACGGCACCGACGTCGAGGTCCTGGTGAAATTCCTCGACCTGGGCCAACGCCTCCCCGTGCACCTGCATCCGAATCGCGAGTTCGCCCGCCGCCATCTCGGACTGGCCCATGGCAAGACCGAGGCGTGGTACGTCGTGGATGCCCCGCCCGGAGCCCGCGTCGGCGTCGGCTTCGCCGAGGCCATGCCCCTGGCCGAGGTCGCCGCGATGGTCGCCGCCCACGACAGCGCGGGCCTGCTCGCATCCCTGCGCACGCGCGAGGTGCGACCCGGTGACGCCATGCTCGTGCCCGCGGGCCTGCCGCACACCGTGCAGGAGGGGGTCTTCGTGCTCGAACTGCAGGAGCCGACGGACCTGTCGATCCTGCTCGAGTGGCAGGACTTCGCTGTCGATGGCGATCGCGATGGGCACTTGGACCTGGGCTTCGACACCGCATTGCAGGCGGTGGACACCTCAGCGGTGACCGATGCCGATCTGGACCGTCTCGTCGTCCGCCGCGAGGACATCGACAGGGCAGGCCTGACTTCCGCGCTCCCCCGCGAGGCCGACAGCTACTTCCGCGCACAGCACATCGACACCAGTGCCGGATCGGTGCCGGTCGATGCCGGGTTCGCCGTCATCGTCGTACTCGATGGCGCCGGATCGATCACCTCCGGGCACGGCACTCACCCCGTGGCCAAGGGCGACGTGCTCCTCATGCCGTACGCGGCGGGCGACTGGACTGCCGACGGCGCGCTCATCGCCGTCGCGTGCCGACCGCCAGCACCCGACGCCCCCGAGGCTGCGCGCTGACGATGACCGAGCTGCTCATCGGCATCGACGTCGGGACGACCCGGATCAAGGCGGTCGCCGTCGGAGTCGACGGCACGGTCGTCGGCGAGGCCGATGCGGTGACGCCGTGGCGTCATGACGGCGCCTGCGCCGATGCCGACTCCGACCTGCTGGCCGCGACTGCGATGCGCGTCGCGGATCGCTGCCTCGACGATGATCGGGTCCCGACCGGATCGCGCGTCAGCGGCGTCGGTGTGACTGGCATCGCCGAGGCCGGTGCGCTCCTCGATGCCGACGGGCGCCCGTGCGCGCCGACCCTGGCCTGGTACGACCCCCGCGGGCTCGCCGAGCCGATCCGCGAGCGCGTCACCCGGCAGGAGTTCCGGCGCGCGTGCGGGATCCGCCTGAACTCCAAGCCGTCCCTCGCCAAGGTGCTCTACCTCTACGACGCCGTCCCCGCCACCCGCTCACGGGCCGTCCGGCACCTCGGGGTCGCGGACTGGATCGTGCACGCGATGGGTGGCGAGCAGGTCGTCGAGCGCTCG
>JALQSY010000459.1:276-568 GCA_023264215.1 Candidatus Nanopelagicales bacterium | reverse complement strand
CGATATTCTAGGAATAGTCGCCGATGCGTTCGAGCACCGCCGCGATCTTCAGCGCGGCGACCACGTCGCGCAGGTCGTCGGCCATCGGCGCGCGCAGCGCGAAGACGCGCACCACCAGCCGCTCGACCTCGGCCTCGATCGCGTCGATCGCCTTGTCCCGGCCCCGGACCTGCTTGGCGAGCGCGGGGTCGTTGCGCTGGAGCGCGAGCATCGCGTCGGCGATCGCCTGTTCGGCCAGCCCGCCCATCTGGCTGATGAGACCGCGCAGCTGGCCCAGGTCGTCGTCGAACGC
>JALQSY010000459.1:0-266 GCA_023264215.1 Candidatus Nanopelagicales bacterium | reverse complement strand
TGGCCGTTGGGCATTGCGCTCTCCTTCAGCCGTAGCGGCCGGTGATATAGTCCTTGGTGCGCGGCTGGCGCGGGTTGGTGAAGATCTCGTCGGTTTCGCCATATTCGACCAGCTGGCCGAGGTGGAAGAAGGCGGTCTTCTGGCTGACGCGCGCGGCCTGCTGCATGTTGTGGGTGACGATGACGATCGCGTAGCGGCCGCGCAGTTCGTGGATCAGTTCCTCGATCTTGGCGGTGGCGATCGGATCGAGCGCCGAACACGGCTCG
>JALQSY010000458.1 GCA_023264215.1 Candidatus Nanopelagicales bacterium | reverse complement strand
TGAGCGTTGTCGAGCAATTGCACACGTCCGCGGCCAACGTGGAGGGAGTTCGCGATGGCCTAGGTCGCCTCCGCGGAGCCCTTGAGCAAACCGAGACCGTCCTCGACGTCGCTGACGAGGTCCTCGGCAAGGCTGACGTCGTGCTGGAGTCCGCGGCTGAGGCGCTGGAGACGTCGAGGCACTGGGCACCTCGGGTCGCTGTCGTGATCGGCGTCGCCGCTGTCGCGGCATTGGGCGTGATCGTCGTCGTGCGCGTGCGCAGGCGCCACGACGATGACTAGGCCGAAAGCGCGCTAGACACCCTGCGGATGCCACACCGTCGTGGTCTCGATGAAGGCACTGATGCGCCCGAGACCCGGATCGGCCGACCAGTCCGGTGTCGATGCCGGCGGCGGCAGGACACGCTTGATGGTGTCGGCGGCTGCCACGGCCATCTCCGTCGCGACGCCGTCATCGACGATGCCTGTGAGGTCTAGGGCATTGACGTCGGCGTGTGAGGCCAGCCACGGTCCGATCTCGGCGGGTGCTCCGGTCAGGATGTTCACCACCCCGCCGGGCAGATCCGATGT
>JALQSY010000457.1 GCA_023264215.1 Candidatus Nanopelagicales bacterium | reverse complement strand
AACGAAGCCCCGGATGCCATCGTCGGTCTGGGCCCAGATGATCGCCACATCGGCCACCGACCCATTGGTGATCCACATCTTGCTGCCATCGAGCACCCAATCGCTGCCTTCCTTGCGGGCCCGGGTTCGCATTGAAGCCGGATTCGAGCCGGCATCGGCCTCGGTGAGTCCGAAGCAGCCGATGAGTGAGCCTTTCGCCATGGCCGGTAGCCAACGCTGGCGTTGTTCGTCGCTACCGAATCGGTGGATGGCGTACATCGCCAAGGAACCTTGCACGCTGACCATCGAACGGATACCCGAATCACCGGCTTCAAGTTCCATGGCGGCAAGTCCGTAGGCGGTGGCCGACGTTCCCGCGCAGCCGTAGCCCTCCAGGTGCATGCCCAGCAGGCCCGCTTCACCGAAGGCGGCCATGAGTTCGCGTGCGGGGACCTCGCCCTCCTCCCACCAGTGGGCCACCTTGGGGCGGACGACGTCGTCGACGATCGAACGCGTCACATCGCGGATACTCCGCTCCTCTTCGCTGAGCAGATCATCGAAGGCGATCAAGTCGAGGGGATGCGCGGCCTC
>JALQSY010000456.1 GCA_023264215.1 Candidatus Nanopelagicales bacterium | reverse complement strand
GTCCCCTGGTCACCAGCGCGCACCGAGATTCCGTCCAGGGATACCTCGAGGGCGCCGACATCGCCTTTCGCGGGCAGGCCCCAGAGGGGCCCGGGAACTGGTTTGCCCCCGCCGTCGTCATCCCGAAGGGCCTCGAAGATCGGTGTGTGCGGGAGGAGATCTTCGGACCGGTGGTCACCGTGTTGCGTTTTCGCGACGAAGCCGAGGCGATCGAGATCGCGAACGCGACCGAGTTTGGGCTCTCCGGGTCGATCTGGACCCGCGACGTGGGCCGGGTGATGAGGGTGGCCCGGGCTATCGAGAGCGGCAACCTCTCGGTGAACTCGCACTCCTCGGTGCGATACAACACACCGTTTGGGGGATTCAAGCAGTCGGGGCTCGGCCGCGAGCTCGGCCCCGACGCGCCATTGCACTTCACCGAAGAAAAAAACGTCTTCATTCCCAACGACTAATCCAAGGAGTACGAATGTCGGTATCGAGCATTGACCTCACCCAGCGCCTGGCCGGAAAGGTGGCCGTGGTCACCGGCGGCGCGAGCGGCATCGGCCTGGCCACCGCGCGGCGCTTCAC
>JALQSY010000455.1 GCA_023264215.1 Candidatus Nanopelagicales bacterium | reverse complement strand
CTCGCCGTGCTCAAGGTCGACGCCGAGGACCTACCGGTCGCCAGACTCGGGGACTCCGGGCTGGTCACGGTGGGCGACGTAGCCGTTGCCATCGGAGCCCCATTGGGTCTGGAGGGGACGGTCACGTCCGGCATCATCTCCTCGCTTGATCGACCTGTGACGGCAGGTGGACGCGGCGAACTCGCGTACATCAATGCCATCCAGACCGATGCGGCGATCAACCCCGGGAATTCAGGCGGCCCGCTGTTGAACAGTGCCGGTCAGGTGATCGGCATCAACTCGGCCATCGCGACCTTGGCACCGTCGTTCAGTGGCGAAGTCGGTTCCATCGGTCTTGGGTTCGCGATACCCATCAATACCGCGCGGCGGATCGCCGACGAGCTCATCGAGACGGGTGACTCATCCACTCCCATCATCGGGGTGACCTTGGATACGACCTATACCGACGGTGGATCACGGATCAGCGAGATCACGCCGGGAGGGCCGGCGGATGCCGCGGGTCTGCGCAGCGGCGACATCATCACCGGTTTGCAAGGACGAGACACCACCGACGCAACCGAACTGGTCGTGGCCA
>JALQSY010000454.1 GCA_023264215.1 Candidatus Nanopelagicales bacterium | reverse complement strand
AACGCCGAATTCCGGCAGCCCCACCACGCGGACCTCGCGGACAAAGACAACGCCGACCCGCTGGAAGAGAAAGCGAAAGCCCACGACCTCAACTACGTCAAGCTCGATGGACAAGTCGGTGTAATCGGTAACGGCGCGGGGCTCGTGATGTCGACCCTGGATGTCGTCGCCTACGCGGGGGAGAAATACGGCGGGGTGACACCCGCGAACTTCCTCGACATCGGCGGCGGCGCGTCCGCCGACGTGATGGCCGCCGGATTGGACGTCATCCTCGGTGACCCCCAGGTGAAGAGCGTCTTTGTGAATGTCTTCGGTGGGATCACCGCGTGTGACCAGGTGGCCAATGGAATCGTCAAGGCGCTCGAGATAATCGGCGACCAGGCGACCAAGCCGTTGGTGGTTCGCCTCGATGGCAACAGCGTGGAGAAGGGTCGTGAGATCCTGCAGGCCGCCGCCCACCCGCTGGTCACACTGGCGCAGACCATGGACGAAGGCGCCGACAAGGCCGCCGAATTGGCTTCGAAGTAGGGGACCAGACATGTCGATTTTTCTCAATAAAGACTCCAAAGTCATCG
>JALQSY010000453.1 GCA_023264215.1 Candidatus Nanopelagicales bacterium | reverse complement strand
CTTCTGGGACTACCGCAACGGTGCCTTCCATAAGGGCATGGGTATGCGCATCGATCTGGTACTCGGCAACGCACCCTTCATGGCAGCGGTGAGCGATGCCTACGTCGATCGCGAGGCGCGCAAGGGCAAGGGCGCTTCCGACCACGCGCCGGTCGTGGTGGATCTCGATCTTCCGTAGGCCACCTGACAGTCTGGGCCCGTGAGTCTGACCGTCCGCACCATCGGCGCAGATCAGCATGCGCGCTGGTTGCGCTCCCGGCCCTCGGTTTCCTTTCTGCAGTTGCCGTCGTGGGCAGATGTGAAGGTCGGGTGGCGCGGCGAATCCGTGGGCTGGTTCGTCGGCGATCGTTTAGTCGGAGCGGCATTGATCCTGCATCGGCCGGTACCGAAGGTGCGTCGTCGTTCGCTCGCCTACATCCCCGAGGGTCCGGTGCTGGACTGGAGGTCGTCGTCCTGGTCGGTGACCGAGTGGCTGTCACCTCTGCTCGAACACTGCAAGGCGGTGGGTGCGTTCCAGGTGAAGATGGGTCCGCCGGTTGCTTCGCGTCGTTGGGACACGGAGACCGTGAAGAAGGC
>JALQSY010000452.1 GCA_023264215.1 Candidatus Nanopelagicales bacterium | reverse complement strand
CAACGCGAAAGACGCCAGCGTCGCGGCCGATATCGCAGTGCACACGCACGCAGTCGCCCGCGATGTATTGAATGCGTTCGGTCGGCCGGAGCCCTTGGATGACAAGGAAACGTTCCGCTTCGACTACTGGCCCATGGAGCTGTACAAGCTCACGCTCAAGCCGGCACCCGCGGAGTTCGCCGGACGCATAGTGATCGTGACCGGTGCAGCAGCCGGTATCGGTCGCGGAATCGCGCTCGAACTCGGGGCACAAGGGTGCTCACTGGTGCTCGCCGATCTCGACCAGGGCGGACTGGACGAGGTTGCGGAGTCGCTTACGTCTCTTGGTGCACCGGAACCGGTGCTCGTGGCCGGGGATCAGTCCGATCCATCGATCACTTCGGCCACGGTCGATCGTGCGGTACGTCATTTCGGTGGACTCGATGGGGTGGTTCTGAACGCGGGGATCGGTGTCAGCGGAAACCTCACCGAACTCACCGACGAGCAGTGGGATGCTGCTCTGCGTATCAACTTGACGAGCGCTTTCATGCTCACCAGGGCGTCCATGCGCGCCATGCAGGAGCAGGGCATCGGCGGTTCGCT
>JALQSY010000451.1 GCA_023264215.1 Candidatus Nanopelagicales bacterium | reverse complement strand
GATGCGCTCATCGGTCTCCCGTCGTCGTCTGCTCCAGGCTGCGGGTATCTCCTCGGCTGCCATGGCGGCTGCTGCCTGCGGTACGGGCGGCGGCGGAACCGCGTCCGAGGGCAGCGCGCCCGAGGATGTGTCGGATACCGAGAAGACCGTCAACTGGTCCAACTGGGTCGAGTACATGGACATCGACGAGGACACCGGTGCATACCCGACCCTCGAGCGTTTCCAGGAGGAGACCGGCATCTCGGTCACCTACACCGAGGATGTCAACGACAACAACGAGTTCTACGCCAAGGTCCGCACTCAACTCGAGCAGGGTCAGGACATCGACCGCGACATCGTGGTGCTCACCGACTGGATGGCCGGCCTGTGGATCCAGAACGGATTCGCGCAGAAGCTCGACAAGGCCGCCATCCCCAACTCGGCGAACCTGATCCCGCGCCTGCAGGACGTTTCCTTCGACCGGCCGCGTGACTACACGCTGCCGTGGCAGGGCGGCTTCGCCGGTCTGGGTTACAACATCGCCGCCTACCAGGAGGCAACGGGCAACAGCGAGATGACCAGCCTCGACCAGCTGTTCGACCCGGC
>JALQSY010000450.1 GCA_023264215.1 Candidatus Nanopelagicales bacterium | reverse complement strand
CAGCTGCTCTGGCTTGAGTTCGGCTGCTGCCCAGTTCGAGATCTGCTGGTCCTTGGGCATCTCGTACTGCAGATCTGTCTTGAGCATCAGCGCCAGCGACATCTGATCGCCGCCCATGCGGGCGCGGCGGGCGTGCGCCACCTCGATGACCTTGACGTCAGGCGCGTCGGCGGCGTCGAACCACTGGTACTCGAACCCGGCGTTGAAGGCGACCCATGTCGCGCCCTCGAACCACTCGGCATAGGGCGAGAAGGCACCGCCCTCGAGCGCCCAGAAGTCGATGACCGCCCAGACGTCGTCGTTGCAGATCTGGGCCAGCCTGACCTCGCTCTCCTGCGGGCGCAGGCCTGTGGTCTCGAAGTCGAGCGCGGCCTCGCCGGTGCCGATCAGGTCGAGCAGATCGTTCAGCTCGTCCTCGGTCGTGATCATCTGGTATTCCATGGCGGCCTCCTGTGGTGTGGAGAGGCGGGCCCGAAGGCCCGCCTCGTGTGGTCAGGTGCGCCGGGTGCGGGTGCGGCGCTGCGGCTTGGCCTCCGGCTCCGGCTCCGGCTCGGGCTCGGGCTCAGGCGCGGGCGCGGGCGC
>JALQSY010000044.1 GCA_023264215.1 Candidatus Nanopelagicales bacterium | reverse complement strand
CGAGGAACGCCCCGCGATGCCGGGACCTGCCCCCCGCTCCCTCGACGTGCGAGGGGACATCGTCGAGCGCGGTCACGCGGACAACTCTACGGACTAGATGACGGCCTCGAGGAAGCGCCGGGTCTCGGGCTGCTGCGGCGAATCGAACATCTGCTGGGGGGTCCCCTGCTCCAAGATGACGCCGTCGTGGAAGAAGCACAGTCGATTGGCGACCTCGCGCGCGAATCCCATCTCGTGAGTGACGACGACCATGGTGGTCGAGTGCGTCTGGGCGAGCCGCTTCATCACGGACAGGACCTCATGGATCAGCTCCGGGTCAAGCGCGGAGGTCGGCTCGTCGAAGAGCATGACCTCCGGACGCATGGCGAGCGCTCTCGCGATGGCCACGCGCTGCTGCTGGCCGCCAGAGAGCCGGATCGGATGCTGGTCGGCCTTGTCGGCCATGCCGACGTCGGACAGCAGGGCCATGGCGTGCTCGCGCACCTCCCCCGACGGCTCACCCTTGACGCGGAGGGGCCCTTCCATCACGTTGTCGAGCACCGTCATCTGCGGGAAGAGGTTGAACTGCTGGAACACCATCCCGCAGTGGGTGCGCAGCTTGCGAATCTGCTTGCGACGATGGCGAGTCGGCGGACCGGCCGCGACGGACACGCCCGAGACCTCCACCGAGCCCTGATCGGGATCCTCGAGGAAGTTGATGCACCGCAGGAAGGTGCTCTTGCCGGAGCCGGACCGACCGAAGACGACGACGACCTCACCGGCGTCGATCTCCATGTCGATGCCCTTGAGCACCTCGAGGTCACCGAAACGCTTGTGGAGTCCGTGCACGCGGACGACGGGGGCGGTCATCCGACCTTCACCGACGTTCGCACGTAGCCCTTGCTCATCCGCGTCTCCAGCTTGCGCTGGAAGAACGAGAAGATCGCCGTGAGACCCCAGTAGACGAGAGCCGCCACGATGAGGGCCTCGAGGTTGCGGAAGTCGGCCTTGCCGGTGAGCTGCGCGACACGGAACGGATCGGCCCACAGGATCGTCGTGCCCAGCAGGCCGATGAGCGCGGTGTCCTTGATCATCGCGATGAACTCGTTGCCCGTCGGCGGGATGACGATGCGGACCGCCTGGGGCAGGATCACTCGGCGCATCCGCTGGCCATAGGACATGCCGAGGGCGTCGGCAGCCTCGGTCTGCCCGTGCGGGACCGCCTCGATGCCCGACCGGAAGATCTCGGTCATGTAGGCCCCGTAGTTGAACGCGATGCCGACGACGCCGGCGACCTGCGCCGGCCAGATGAACCACGAGGCGTACGGCTCGGGCAGCAGGCCGATGGCGAGCTGCGGCAGCGCGAGGTACCACAGGAAGAGCTGCACGATCAGCGGCGTGCCCCGGAAGAAGGAGGTGTAGAAGCCGCTGACCCCGTAGGCGATGGGGTTCTTCGAGATCCGCCCCAGGGCCCCGAGCATTGCCAGGATGGTCGCCGCTGTGATGGCGATGACCGAGAACAGGATCGTGACCCAGACGCCCCTGACGATCGCCGGCGCCTTGTCGACCATCCAGGCGATGTCGAATCCGCTGCGGAAGAACGCGATGGCGAGCAGGCCGAAGATCACGGCCCAGACGACGGCCACCTTGAGCCGGAAGGGAATCGCGAGACTGGCTGCCTCCACTGACTCCGCGAGGCCGTGCCGCTGACGCGGCACGGCCTCGCGAGTCGAGGGTTCTGTCATCGCCCGATCAGGCGCCCGGACCCTTGGTGATGTCGACGCCGTACCACTTCATCGACAGCTCACTGAGGGTCCCGTCGGCGTGCATCTCCGAGATGATCCGGTTGAGCTCAGCAACCAGGCTCGTGACCGGCAGGGATGAACTCTTGTCTGCGGCGACGGCGAGGGGCTCGAGGAAGACCGGATCGCCGACGAGGCGGATCTCGCGACCCTTCTTGATGGCCTCCTCGATCGTCGGCACGGCGGAGACGACAGCGTCCACACGGCCGAGCTTGAGGTCCTGCAGCGCCGTGGAGTCGGTGTCGTAGGTGACGATCTCGACATCCTCCGGGACGAGGAACTCGAAGTTGAAGCCCGGAATGGCGAGCGTGCGATTGAGGTAGAACTCGTAGGTGCAGGCGCCGCAGACGCCGACGCGCTTGCCGGCAAGCTGATCCACGGACTGGATGTCACTGTCCGCCTGGACCGCCACGCCAGCAGGCGTGAAGTAGTACGGCTCGGAGAAATCGAGCACCTGGGCACGCTCTTCGGTGATCGACATCGAGCCGACCGAGACATCCCAGCGGTCATTCCAGTTGCCCGCGGTGATCACATCCCACGACGGCGTCTCCCACTGGGTGACGACGCCCATCCGCGTCGCGATCTCGTTGGCCACGTCGATGTCGAAGCCCTGCCATTCGCCGGTCGCCTCGTCGTACGACGACTGCGGCGGATAGGCCGGATCGGTCGAGACGCGCAGGACGCCGCTCTCGAGGATCTGCCCGAGAAGCCCGTCGGCCGCTGGCGCGGCCTCGCTGGACTCGGCCGGGGCTGCCGACGTGGCAGCCGCCGAGGACTCGGCGGGCGCCGCGGAACTGCTGGTCGAGGTGCTGCTCCCGCCGCCGCAGGCGACGAGGAGAACCGAACTGGCCGCGAGGGCTCCGAGGGCAAGCAGGCCCCGGTGGCCTCGACGAGTGGTGGTGCGCATGGGACTCCTCCCGTAGGCGAATGCGGCCATTGTTGCCACCGGCTCGCCGGATAGGGGCACGAATCCGCAGATCGTTCCCGGATCGCGACCAATCCGGTCGCTCGCGGGGGTCCCTGCGAGACGTACGGGCCCGAACGATTTGATAGGCCCGTGACCGATGCGCGCACGCCTCAGGCGCCCCGAGCCCCGTACGCCGATGCCCTGCACCGCAATGCGGAGGGTCCGTGGACGCGACTGGGGGTCCCGGGCCACCAGGACCAGCCGAGCCACCATCGAGCACTGGCCTCTCTGGCCGGGCCCGGGGTGCTGGCCATGGACATCCCGATGTTCACCGAGGGCGTGGACCTCCCCCTGCCCGGGTCCACCGAGCCGAGTCCGCTGCAGCAGGCCATGGCTCTGGCCGCCTCGGCGTGGGGGGCGCGACGTACGTGGTTCCTCACCAACGGCGCCTCGCAGGGCAACCATGTCGCCTGCCTGGCTCTGCGCAGCCTGGGGCCGACGGCGGTGGTGCAGCGCTCCGTGCACACCTCGGTGATCGACGGCGCGATCCTTGCCGGCCTCAGACTGGAATTCGTCCTGCCGTCCATCGATCCCGCACTCGGCATCGCCCATGGCGTCACCGCCGACGACCTCGACACGCGACTCGCGGAGCATCCGGATGCGATCGCGGCCTACGTCGTCACCCCGTCGTACTTCGGGGCCTGCGCCGACGTCGTCGCACTCGCCAAGGTCGCCCACGACCGAGGCATCCCCCTGGTGGTCGACGAGGCCTGGGGCAGCCACTTCGGCTTCCACCCCGAACTCCCCGCATCGGCACTGGCAAGCGGCGCGGACCTGGTGATCTCGAGCACCCACAAGCTCGGCGGGAGCCTGACCCAGTCCGCGATGCTCCACCTCGGCGACGGTCCCTTCGCGGACCTGCTCGAGCCCCTCATCGACCGGGCCATGACGACGGTCCAGACGACGAGTCCGTCTGCCCTGCTCTTCGCCTCACTGGATCTCGCCCGGCGTGACCTGCAACTGAACGGCATCGAGGGCATCGGCGCGAGCATCGCCGACCTCGAGCGTGCACGGGCGCTGCTCAACGAGCGCGGCCGCTTCCTCGATCCGGATCCGTCCATCCATGCTGCGCCCGACGTGATTGCCCTCGACCCGCTCCGCATCGTGGTGGACACGCGTTCCGGTGGCACGCCCGGCTACGTTGCGCGCAGGCTCCTCGAGGAGCGCAGCAACATCCACGTCGAGATGGCGACGGACTCGTGCATCGTCGGACTGGTCGGGGCAGGCAGTCGCCTGGATGTCGACTACTTCGTCGACGCACTGCACGCCCTTCCCGAGATGGACCTGGGCGAGCATCCACCGATCCACCTGCCGCCCCTCGCCGAGCGCGCCATGGACCTGCGCACGGCGTACTTCAGTCCGACCGAACTCGTCCCGGCCGACCAGGCTGCCGGTCGGGTGTCCGCCGACTCCCTCGCGGCGTACCCGCCGGGCGTGCCCAACATCCTGCCCGGAGAGGTCCTCACGCCGGCGATCATCGACTTCCTGCGCTCGACCGCCGCATCCCCCTACGGCTGGGTGCGCGGAAGCGTCGACCCCAGGGTCGAGCGCATGCGCGTCATCGCGCGGTGACGCGCTCGACGCGAAAACGACGCTTCGTGACAGTTTCGGACGGCGAGAAGTGTCACCAAGCGTCGCTTTCGTGGCCGTCATCGCGCGGTGACGCGCTCGGCGCGCAGCAGGCCGAGGAAGGCGGCCATGCCCGTCTCGAATGCTTCGTCGTCGACGCGATCGCGCGCAATGCAGCCCAGCGCATCCGCGAGCGCCGGGTAGGACGCTCGATAGTCCCGCGCGGGACCGGTGAACCCTGCGCTGAACGGCTCCACCGCCGAACCGAGGACCAGGTTGTCGAACAGCGCCATGAGCGGCATGACGCGTTCGGCTGGCACGCCGTAGCGACTCAGGAACGCTGCAATGGGCTCGTAGATCCGAAGCGCATGGTCACGATTGATGCTGCGCGAGACGATCATCGAGGCAGCGACGCGATGCGCTCGATATGCCTCGCGATATCGACGCCCCAGGTCCGCGAGGTCATCGAGATCCGTGGAGCCGTCGAGGCCCGAGACGTCGATCGTGGAGTTGATCAGGGCGTGGACCAGATCGCGGATCTCATCCATCCCCGAGACGTGGGCGTAGAGCGAGGGCGCCTGGATCCCCAGGCGTGCCGCGAGGCTCCGCATCGTGAGCACCGACTCATCGGGGCCCCTGTCCAGGAGCGCGAGAGCCTCGGCCGCGATGCGATCGGCCGTCACGGCGGGACGAGCGGTGGCCGTGGTCACCGGGGACGCTCGCGATGCGCCGTGAAGATCACGTTGTTGTCACAGCCTTCCACTCGGCACCTAACGCCGTTAGTCTCCGCCTAGATCGCCGCCAGGTCAACATCGGCGTGAGGAGGACAGTTGACCGCCGACAAGCCCTTGGCCCTCCAAGTGCGCGGGGTGTCCAAGTCCTTTGCGACGCCCGAGGGCGGCGAGGTGCGGGCACTGGACGACGTCAGCCTCGATGTCGCCGAGGGCTCCTTCACCGTCCTGCTCGGACCCTCCGGTTGCGGCAAGACGACGCTGCTGAGGTGCATCGCCGGCCTCGAGTCACCCGATGCCGGGGAGATCCTGCTCAAGTCCGAACGCATCGACAACGTGCCGGTCTGGAAGCGTCGCGTCAACACCGTCTTCCAGTCCTACGCGCTCTTCCCGCACATGACCGTCACCCAGAACATCGCCTTCGGCCTGCAGATGGACAAGCTGCCCAAGGCGGAGATCGCGACGAAGGTGGAGCACTCACTCGAACTGGTGAAGCTCGCAGGCCTGGGGGGCAGACGTCCGCAGCAACTGTCCGGCGGCCAGCAGCAGCGCGTCGCACTCGCCCGAGCGCTGGCCAAGGAGCCCGAGGTCCTCCTCCTCGACGAGCCCCTCTCGGCGCTCGATCTGAAGTTGCGGCGCGGGATGCAGCTCGAGCTCAAGCGGCTCCAGCAGGAGACCCACATCACCTTCATCCTCGTGACCCACGACCAGGACGAGGCGATGTCGATGGGCGACCAGGTCGCGGTCTTCAACGAGGGTCGGATCGTGCAGGTGGGCGCGCCGCGCGACGTGTATCTGCGTCCGCGCACGAGCTTCGTCGCCGATTTCATCGGCGAGGCCAATCTCGTGCCCCTCGAGGCAGGCGATGGCCCCGCAGCCATTGCGGGCTGGGGTCCGGTGCCACCGGCAGCGTGGGCCGCGGACTCCCCCGACCCGTCACCGCAGAGGACGATGATCGCGGTGCGACCGGAGGACGTCACCATCGCCGCAGATCCGTCGGGGCGCTTCGAGGTCATCGATGCGACGTTCATCGGCGGCGACCTGCACACCGTCGTCCAGGTCGGCGACACCACGCTTGCCTCCCGCCAGCCGGCCGCCACCGCCCACGCTCTGGCGACGGGAGGTCGTTGCGAGGTCGCGTTCCGCGACGGGAGCCTGCGCGTGGTGGAGGCATAGTGGCGCGGCAGCGGACGCAGGCCCGGGCCGGCCAGGGGTCGTGGCTCGCGGGCCTGCCCGGTCTGGCCTATCTGGTGGCGCTGGTCCTCGCCCCGCTCATCATCATCGTGATCTTCTCGTTCCTCAGCCGCGCAAAGCTGGGGGTCGGGGTGCGGTGGGAGTTCACTGTCCAGCCGTACGTCGAACTCTTCTACACCGAGTCCCTGAGCGGCGAGCGTGCCTTCGACCCGACGTACCTGCAGATCTTCTTCAACTCGGTGCTCTACTCGCTGATCACCGCCGTCGTGTGCCTGGTGCTCTCCATCCCCATCGCGCTGTGGATCGCCACGCGCCCGCCGAAGTGGCGCACACTGCTCGTCTTCCTGGTGACCATCCCATTCTGGACGAGCCTGCTCATCCGGACCTACGCCTTCGTCATCATCCTCAACGACAACGGCCCCATCAATGGCGCGTTGGGCGGCCTCGGCATCATCAGCGAGCCGATCTCGATGCTCTACACGCCCTTCGCCACGATCGTCGGACTCGTCTACTCGTTCCTGCCGTTCATGATCCTGCCGATCTACGCGAGCGCCGAGCGCTTCGACTTCCGCCTGGCCGAGGCGGCCTACGACCTCGGCGCGGCGAAGCTCACCGTGCTCAGGCGGATCGTCCTTCCCGCCGTCCGACCCGGTGTCATCGCCGGCTTCATCCTCGTCTTCATCCCGGCGCTCGGCTCCTACCTCGCACCCGAGCTGCTGGGCGGCGGCAAGACCTCGATGATCGCCAACGTGATCGCGGCCCAATTCGGCGCGTCGCGCAATTGGCCCTTCGGGGCGGCCCTCTCGGTCATGGTGCTGGTGATCGTGATGCTCGCCCTGGTCATCTTCGCCGTCATTGCCCGCCGCACGAGCCGACGCGGAAGCGGCCAGAGCCTGGAGTCCCTGCTATGACATCGCCGCGCGGGACGGGCACGTCGCTGAAGAACTTCCCGCTCTTCGGGCCGATAGCCGCTGTCGTCTTCGGGTTCCTCTACATCCCACTGCTGTTCGTCGTCGGGTACTCCTTCAACAGCAACCGCGTCGTGACGGTGTGGAAGGGATTCAGTCTCGAGTGGTACGCCGATGTGCTCGGCAACGACGACATCCAAAGGGCCGTGGTCAATTCACTGCGCGTCGCGAGCATCTCCACGGTGCTCTCGGTCATCTTCGCCACCGGGCTCGCCATCGGACTGCTGCGCATGGTGCGCGCCGGGAGCACCGTCGCCTGGTCGCTCATCATGGCGCCCCTGGTGATCCCCGAGATCGTCTTCGCCATCGGGACCCTGGCCCTCTTCGTGCAAATTCGATTCCCCCTCGGGGTGGATGCGATCACGCTCGCGCATACGGCGTTCTGCATCCCGTTCGCCCTGCTTCCCATCCGGGCGCGCCTGCGCTCCGTCGACCTGTCGGTCTACGAGGCTGCTGCGGATCTGGGAGCCAATGAGTGGGTGATCTTCCGCCGCATCACCCTGCCGCTCCTGGCGCCGGGGATCGTCGCGGGAGCGCTGCTTGCCTTCATCATCAGCCTCGACGACTTCATCGTGTCGTACTTCCTCGCGGGTGCGGGAGGTACGACGCTCCCGGTCTACATCTTCGGGATGATCCGCAACGCAATCACCCCGGGCGTCAATGCGCTGTCCACGCTGCTGCTGCTCGTGAGCATCCTCATCGTCACTGTGTCGTACATCATCGCGAGAAGGAAGAGGTAATGAAATGAAACGGTGGAGAAACCGCCGAGCGTCCGGCATCCTGCTGGCGTTCGGCCTGACGGGCGTACTCGCCCTGTCCGCGTGCGGCGGTGAGACCACCGTCGGTGGTGGCGCCGAGTCGAGTAGCGCACCCGCATCATCAGCCGCGCCGGCGGACGACGCCAGCCCGGAGGCCCCGGCGGCCGACTTCCCCACACCCAACGGGGGCGAGCTCAACCTCTACAACTGGACCGACTACATCTCGCCGGACCTCATCGATCGATTCGAGTCCGAGACGGGTATCACCGTCAACCTCGACAACTACGACTCGAACGAGACCCTGCTCAGCAAGCTCCAGGCCGGCGGGGCCAACTACGACGTCATCGTGCCGAGCGACTACATGGTGGCCCAGATGATCGAGCTCGGGCTCCTGCAGGAGGTCGACCCGGCCGCGTTCCCCAACGGGCAGTTCATCAAGCCGGAGTTCCTCGACGTCTACTTCGATCCGGGCCGCCTCTACACGGCGCCCTACATGTACGGCACCACCGGCATCGCCTACGACCCGACCAAGACCGGCGTCGAGGTGACCTCGTGGGCGGACTTCTTCGACGCGGATAGCCCCGCCGCGGGGAAGATCGGCACGCTGAACGACCAGGTGGAGGTCATCCACGCGGCTCTGCGGGCCGTCGGAGCCCAGCCGTGCTCGACGAATCGCGAGGACTACGTCAAGGTCGAGGAACTCCTGGCCGGATGGAAGCCCGGCGTGGCCGTCATCAACTCCGACGGTGTCATCGGCCGCATGGCCTCCGGCGAGCAGACCATGCACATGATGTGGAATGGCGCGTTCACGCGTGCGCAGGCGGACAATCCGAACCTGGAGTACGTCTACCCCGCGGAGGGGATCACGCTCTGGTCGGACAACTTCGCCGTTCCTGTCGGTGCGGTCAATGTCGACAACGCCAAGATCTTCATCAACTGGATGATGGATCCGGCGAACATCGGCGAGGCGACGAACTTCGTCGGCTATGACAACGGCATCACCGGGTCATCGGAATTCATGACCGCTGAGCTCGGCAGCAGTCCCGCCGTGGTCATCCCGGATGAGTTCAAGGCCCTGGCGACGCCGGTCCCCGGTTGCACGGTCGAGGCGATCGACCTGTACGACCAGGTCTGGACCAACTTCAAGAAGTAGGTCGGTGATGGCGGGCCCGGGAGATCCCGGGCCCGCCCCATCCGATCGGTACGCCTCACCGCACCCCATCGACCTGGAGTTCCCATGACCACCACGCGTATCGAGAACGCGACCGTCTGGACCGGTCACCGCCTGCCGGACAACAGCGTCTTCACGACAGACGCGATCGCGTTCGCCGACGATCGGATCGTCGCCCTCGGGGATTCCGCCCGACGCTTCGACGTCGATGAAGTCATCGATGCAGGCGGGGGCTTCGTCGCTCCAGCATTCGGCGACGGCCACGTGCACCCGATCTTCGGTGGTCTCGAGCGCGAATTCGCTCCCGTGCGCGACCATGCCTCGCCAGAGGCCATCGCTGCTGCTGTCGGGACTTGGGCGAAGGCCCATCCCGAGGTCGAGTGGGTGCGCGGCGAGGGATTCGACCACACCCTCGCACCCGAGGGGATCTTCCTCGCCGCCTGGCTCGATGAGCACGTGCCGGACCGGCCGGTCGTGCTGCGCGCCACCGACTATCACACGGTGTGGGTCAACTCCGAGGCGTTGCGCAGGGCCGGATACGGCCCGGGCGTCGCGCAGCCGCATGACGGTGAGATCGTCCTGGATTCCACCGGCATGCCCACGGGCACACTGCGCGAGTGGGGTGCATGGCGCCCTGTCTACGACCTGCTCCCGCGGCCCGATGCGGCCATGATGCTGAGCGCCGTCGACTTCGCGACCGCGAGCTTCGCATCCGCCGGGATCAGCTGGGCCCAGGACGCCTGGGTCGAGCCCGCCGACGTCGACACGTGGCTCGCCGCCGTGGACCACGGGCACGTCCATACGGCGATCGACCTGGCCCTGTGGGCCGACCCCAATTCCTGGCGCAGCCAACTGCCGCACTTCGCAGCAGCGCGGGAGAAGGTCATCGAAGGGGGGCGCGGCATCGTCAGCGCCCACACGGTGAAGTTCTTCGCCGACGGCGTCATCGAGTCCGGGACCAGCGCCATGCTCGAACCCTTCTGCGACTGCCCGCACTCCAAGGGCCTGCCCAACTGGGAGGCCACCGAGTTGGCTGACGCCGTGGCAGCGATCGACTCCATGGGCTTCACCGCCCACATCCATGCCATCGGGGACTACGGCGTGCGCATGGCCCTGGACGCCATGCAGCACGCGGCCCGGACGAATCCTCCGCGCGACCGGCGGTGGGTGATCGCGCACACCCAGCTCGTGGACGCGGCCGATCTCGACCGCTTCGCCGAGTTGGGCGTCATCGCCAACTTCGAGCCCTACTGGTCCAAGTACGACTCCTGGCAGTCCGAGCTGACCGCGCCCCGCCTGGGGCCCGAGCGGACCGACCGCCAGTTCCAGACGGCCACCCTCGCCGCTCGGGGAGCCCGGATCTCCTTCGGCAGCGACTGGCCGGTCACGACGTACTCCCCCCTCGAGGGGATCCAAGTCGCCGTCACCCGGCAGATGACCGCCGATGAGCCAGCGTGGATGCCGCAGGAGCGCGTCAGCGTCGACGATGCCATCGCCGCGTACACGCGCGGGGTCGCCTTCCAGTCAGGCCGCGACGACGCCGGCGTCCTGCGCCCCGGTGCGCGCGCGGATGTCGTCTGGATCGGCGCGGATCCGCGGACGGTCGATCCCGCGACCATCGGGTCGATTCCGGTCCGGGGCACGTGGCGAGCAGGCCGGCGCACGTTCGGGGCCTGACATGGCACTCACGCCGAGCGAGTCCGATCGCCTCCTGCTCTTCCTGCAGGGTGAACTCGCACGCGCACGCCATCGACGCGGTGTGCGACTCAACGTCCCCGAGGCCACCGCCTACATCGCCGACGCGGTCTGCGAGATGGCCCGGGATGGCATGGACCTGCCTGCGACACGCGAGCAGGCCCGGCACCTCCTCTC
>JALQSY010000449.1 GCA_023264215.1 Candidatus Nanopelagicales bacterium | reverse complement strand
AACTTGGCAATCACGGTCCAAAGAGTGCCGACGATCCGACGCTAGTTTCGTTGACCGAATCCAACGACGTGTGACAAGCGAAAAAAGAAAGTACGCCGCGTAGGACTTGAACCTACAACCCGCTGATTAAGAGTCAGCTGCTCTGCCAATTGAGCTAGCGGCGCGAGGGAAGAAGGCTATCACCGAAGCTGGTCGACGAGCCGGGCCACCCTGATCGACGCCTTCGGGCTGACGAGCCAATCATCACCCCCGAGAATGCGCCCGCTGACCGCTGCGAACATGTCCCGGTAAGCATCCGTCGCCGGAAATTCTTCGACGTGTTCACCGACGATGAGGGAGGTCGGCTGCTTCAAGGTTGTGAACGCCTGATTGTCCGGTACACGGATTTCGGAGGTCTCTCCGCGCAGGAAAAGGCGCTGTGATTCAGGCATCACGAAAGAGGCAATGAGGGAGGCGCGTCGCCCGTCTCCGGTCTCCAGCCGAGCCTTCGTGGTCATGTCCACACCCAGGCCGCCGATGTCTCTCTCCACCTCCGACTGCACCTGTGCAAGGTCGGGTAGGCAGGCCACGAGTGCATGCAAGGGGTATATC
>JALQSY010000448.1 GCA_023264215.1 Candidatus Nanopelagicales bacterium | reverse complement strand
CCCAGCGGAGAGCCTCTGTGGCCGGAGTTCTGGGACAAGAACGCCCTCCTGTCGATCAAGGCCTCGCTGCCCGTCGGCAAGTGGTCCGCGCAGTGGCAGCAGCAGCCGACCAGCACCGAGCAGGCCATCGTCAAGCGCGAGTGGTGGCAGGACTGGGAGAAGGAGAAGGTCCCGGAGCTCAAGTACATCCTGCAGGCGTACGACACGGCGTTCTCGAAGAAAGAGACGGCGGACTACTCGGCCATCACGACGTGGGGCGTCTTCGAGCCCGACGAGGGCGGCAAGGACCACGTCATCCTGCTCGACGCCAAGCGCGGCCGGTGGAGCTTCCCGGAGCTCAAGGAAGTCGCGTGGGAGGAGTGCGAGTACTGGGACCCGGACATGGTCATCGTCGAAGCCAAGGCCTCCGGTCGCCCGCTGATCGACGAGATGCGGACGCGCGGCATCCCCGCTGTCGGCTTCTCCCCGGGCCGCAGGGCCGGTGGCGGCGGCGTAGACAAGACGACTCGGATGCACACGGTGTCTCCGCTGTTCGAGGCCGGGATGGTGTGGGCGCCGCTGGGCAAGAAGTTCGCCGACGAGGTGATCGAAG
>JALQSY010000447.1 GCA_023264215.1 Candidatus Nanopelagicales bacterium | reverse complement strand
CCGGCGAATGCCGGTAGCAGCGGCTTCGCCCCTGGCCTGGTCGCGCACGGCGAGGGTGACCTGAGCGCCGTGCGCGGTAAAGGCGAGGGCGGTCTCGTATCCCAGGCCGGAGTTGGCTCCGGTGACCACGACGGTGCGGCCGTGAAGGTCGGGAAGGTCAGCGGTAGTCCAGGGCATGCGGCCAGTCTCCTGGGCATTGGCGAAACGGGCAACGTCGCCAGGGGCGATCAGGGGGCGGGTGCCCCCGATTTCGCCATGGGGGGATCCCCCCTGTACGCTTGCCAGGCTTCACGCCCCTTTAGCTCAGTCGGCAGAGCGTCTCCATGGTAAGGAGAAGGTCTACGGTTCGATTCCGTAAAGGGGCTCGGCTGATGAGGTGCACGCTGGCCTCATCGCACGGCGGGGTAGCTCAGTTGGCAGAGCAAGCGGCTCATAATCGCTGTGTCGCCGGTTCAAATCCGGCCTCCGCTACCACCTTGGATGCTCCCGCCTCCAAGACCAGCACCACCCGAACGCACGTCCAGACGAAAGAGGAAGTCCAATGGCCAAGGCCAGCGACATTCGCCCCAAGATCACCATGGCCTGTGAGGACTGC
>JALQSY010000446.1 GCA_023264215.1 Candidatus Nanopelagicales bacterium | reverse complement strand
AGACCAACTCGTTCGATGCCCACTTTGCTGGCGAAGACCGCATGATGGACTCCAACGACCTCGAACGCGAAAAGGGCATCACCATCCTCGCGAAGAACACGTCTGTGTCTTACGAGGGAAAGCACGCCGACAACGGCCCCATCATCATCAACGTGATTGACACCCCAGGCCACGCCGACTTCGGTGGCGAGGTGGAGCGCGGTCTGTCCATGGTGGACGGCGTTGTTCTTCTCGTTGACGCATCGGAAGGTCCTCTTCCCCAGACTCGCTTCGTGCTGCGTAAGGCACTGGAAGCAAAGCTTCCCGTGATTCTTCTGGTCAACAAGACCGACCGTCCCGATGCTCGTATCGATGAGGTTGTTGGCGAAAGCCAGGACCTTCTTCTCGGTCTTGCTTCCGACATGGCAGATGACGTTCCTGACCTGGACCTCGACTCGATCTTGGACGTTCCTGTTGTCTACGCATCCGGTCGTGCTGGTGCTGCCAGCCACAACAAGCCAGAAAATGGCTCACTGCCTGACAACGATGACCTCGAGCCCCTGTTCGAAGCAATCCTGAAGCACGTTCCTGCTCCTTCCTATGACGACGCACACCCTCTG
>JALQSY010000445.1 GCA_023264215.1 Candidatus Nanopelagicales bacterium | reverse complement strand
CCCGCCCAGATCGAGGTCGTCAACGAGATCTTCACCCCCACGCGCGAGTCGTGGGAGAAGGCCGAGGCGATGCTGCGCGCCTACGACGAGGCGACCGCCGCCGGCTCCGGCGCGGCGATCTTCGAGGGCGAGATGGTCGACGAGGCCAACCGCAAGATGGCCGAGCGGATCGCCGGCCAGGGTCGCGCCGCCGGCTACGCCGGCTGACCGGCTGCGCCGGCGACCGCGGCTCCGACGCCCCGCCGGTCCGGCGGGGCGTCGCGCGTTCCGGGGGCGGACCGGACACCGCCACCCATCACCGCGCCGAAGGAGCGTCCCCGGGGGCGGCGTGGAGCGCCGAGCCGGCTACATCCCGGTCCGCTTCAGCAGCGGCAGGAGGACCGACCGCGGGGTCCAGCGGCCACCGAGCGCGGCGGCCTTCACCGGGACGCCCGGGACGACGACGCGCTGGCCCTTCTCCAGGCCCTCGACGGCCTCGCGGGCGACCTTGTCGCTCGTCTGCCACATGACGGGGATCGCGCTGGCACCCTTCGCACCGCCGGCGACCTCCCAGAACTCGGTCTTCACCGGTCCCGGGCACAGCGTCGTGACGGTCACGCC
>JALQSY010000444.1 GCA_023264215.1 Candidatus Nanopelagicales bacterium | reverse complement strand
AACCTCCTCTCGATCGGGGCGGCGTACGGCGTGCTGACCGTGGTCTTCCAGCACACCTGGGCGGAGGGGCTGCTGGACTTCACCTCGACGGGCACCGTCTCGGCGTGGCTGCCGCTGATGGCCTTCGTCGTCCTCTTCGGGCTGTCGATGGACTACACGATCCTCGTGCTGGAGCGGGTCCGCGAGGCGCGCGCCGCCGGGCGCAGCCCGCGCCAGGCCGCGGCCGAGGGCGTCGGCGCCACGGCCGGGGCGGTGACGAGCGCCGCCGTCGTGATGGTCGCCGTGTTCGCGATCTTCGGGACCCTGCGGTTCCTCGAGATGAAGCAGATGGGCGTCGGCCTGGCGACCGCGATCCTGCTCGACGCGACGATCGTCCGCGCGCTCGCCCTGCCGGCTGCGCTGACGCTGCTGGGCGAGAAGGGCATGCCGCTCCCGCGGAGGGCGCGGTCGCGACGGCGCGCGGCGCGCGGCGACGGCCTTCCCGTCGCGGACGCGGCGTGGGAGGATCGCCCCGTGCTCCCGGCCGCCGATGGCCATGCTCGCTGAGTCCGATCGAGCGGGCGCCGCCCGCTCCTCGGCCACCGTGCCGGCCCCGACGTC
>JALQSY010000443.1 GCA_023264215.1 Candidatus Nanopelagicales bacterium | reverse complement strand
ATCTGGCTGAGCAGGCCGACCTGCGGCTTATCCGGAGCCCGGTACTCGTAGATCAGGCTCCAGATGATCGACGCACCGACGAAGGAGATCGCCATCGGCATGAAGATCAACGACTTGGCGACCGACTCACGGCGCATGCGATCGAGCAGTAGTGCCAGGGTGAGACCGAGAGCGGTGGAGGCGATCGGCGTGATCACGATCCACAGCAGCGAGTTGACGATGATGTCGGACTGCGACTCGAAGATCCACTGGTAATTGGCCCAGCCGACGTTCTCCTTGCCGGAGGAATTCTGGAAACTGTCGGCGATGGTTCGCACCGCCGGGACGATCAACCCCATGATGAGCAGCAGGACCGCCGGCCCCAGGAAGATCAGCAGCGCAGCCGGGTGACTGAGGCGACCGCGGAAACGCGATCCGAGGAAGAACAGCACGACGATGAGGACGCCGAAGGCGGCGATGCCCAGGAAACCGGACCAGAGCTTCTCCAGCCCGATGAGCAGTTCCTCCACCTGCGGCTCCTTATCGATTCGATCCGAAAAGACTGACTGCCGGGGCCCTTGGACGGTATACCCGTCGGGCCCCGGCAGTCAGCGATTCACAGAACT
>JALQSY010000442.1 GCA_023264215.1 Candidatus Nanopelagicales bacterium | reverse complement strand
GACCGTCGTCGGTCGCGGCCCCCTGGACCCGGAAGGCGACGAGCGGTGGCAGCGCTACCTGGACGGCGAGGCCACCGAGCGTGAGTACTGGCTCGACTTCGCCGCTAAGGCCCAAGCGAATGGTGCTCCGTTGGACGGACATCCCACGCTCATGCGCGCCATGTTCCAAACTCCAGGTATCCAGGCCACTCGACCCGAGGCGATCGCTCTAGTTCAAAGGGCGCGTGAGGCCGAAATCCCCGTCGGAATTCTCACGAATGAACTCATGGACTTCCAGGGCCGTGAGTGGGTCGAGGCCCAAGAGTGGTTCCCCTGGTTCCCCGTTCTCATCGATTCCAGCGAACTCGGAGTTCGCAAACCCGACCCGTATCCGTATCAGGTTGCGATCGAACAGATGGGACTACCTGCGCAGGACATCGTCTTCATCGATGACAACCCGACGTACGTCTCCGGGGGTCAAGCTGTTGGACTAGTAAGTCTCCTGCTCGACGTGAACGATCCGGCCCGAGTGTTCGAGGAGGCAGCGCAGTTACTCGACATCAACGAGTGATCTGCATGACCACAGCCTTGGGTTCGGTGAAGAACTCCCGGCTGAAGTTGCCGCCCTCAC
>JALQSY010000441.1 GCA_023264215.1 Candidatus Nanopelagicales bacterium | reverse complement strand
CTCGAGGCCGACCACGAGTTCCTGACCCAGGGCGACGTCTTCACGCCGGACCTGATCGAGACGTGGATCGACTACAAGCGCACCGAGGAGATCCTCCCGGTCCAGCTGCGTCCGCACCCGCACGAGTTCGAGCTGTACTACGACATCTGATCGAGACCTGTCGGGTCGATGAGAAACCGTCGACCCGACAGTCCGACCAGCACGAACGCCCCCGGGCGACCTCTCGGTCGCTCCCGGGGGCGTTCGTCGTCTCCGTCCGATCGTCTGGGACCGGCCGGTCGGTCGCCCGACCCCACGACTACAGCTTGAGCGTGCTCGCGAGGTCGTCGAGGGCGCCCGGGACCAGGGCGTAGTAGGACCAGATGCCCCGCTTGCTGCGGGTGAGCAGGCCGGCGTCGACGAGGACCTTGAGGTGGTGACTGACCGTCGGCTGGCTGAGGCCGACCGGCTCGGTGAGGTCGCACACGCAGGCCTCGGCAGCGTCAGTCGACGCCACGATCGAGAGCAGGCGCACGCGCGTCGGGTCGCCGAGCGCCTTGAACTTCGCGGCCAGCGTCGCTGCGTCGTCGGCCGAGATCGCCTCGACCGCGAGCGGCGTGCAGCACGCGCT
>JALQSY010000440.1 GCA_023264215.1 Candidatus Nanopelagicales bacterium | reverse complement strand
GTCGTGATATCGAATCGGATGCGCAGCAGAGGGCCAAAATCACTGGCCTCATCGCCGAGGAGGACTTGGCCACTCATCCCCAAATGGGCTACTAACGCCAAGTCTGTCCCGCGCAGAGGAAACCACAGAAACTTCCCTCGACGGATGGCGGCATCCACCACCTGACCTTCGAGGCGTTCCTGAAAATCTTCCGGCGGACCCGGGTGACGTTTCAGACTCCGGGGCTCTAAGACCGTCACACGGTCAAGGCGTGCCCCCACGAGAGCTGGTTCGAGGCCCGAGCGGACGACCTCGACCTCGGGAAGCTCAGGCATCGCTCGGGCTGGACCCGCGCAGGGAAACCAAAGCGGCCTGCGCAGCTGCCAGCTCGGCCGCTTTCTTGGAACTGCCCGTCCCGTGTCCGACTGCCGTGCTGGAGCGATCGTGGCCATCGAGGAACACATCGGCGGTGAACACTTTCTGGTGGTCAGGCCCCGAATCGGTGATGTTGTATTTGGGGACACCCTGCCCATGGGCGGCAGCCCACTCCTGTAATGCAGTCTTGGGGTCACTGGACTCGCGTAGTTCGTCGGCGCGCTTGACCAGGTCTCCGAGCAACCGGTGAACAGCATC
>JALQSY010000043.1 GCA_023264215.1 Candidatus Nanopelagicales bacterium | reverse complement strand
GATCGACCATCTGCTGACGGCACTCGTCGGCGAGGGGCACGTGCTGATCGAGGACGTGCCGGGCGTCGGCAAGACGGTCCTGGCCAAGGCGCTCGGGGCCTCCGTCGGCTCGAGCGTGCGCCGCATCCAGTTCACCCCTGACCTGCTGCCCAGCGACGTCACCGGTGTATCGATCTTCCACCAGGGATCGGGCACCTTCGAGTTCCATCCCGGCCCAGTCTTCGCCCATGTCGTGCTCGCCGACGAGATCAACCGCGCCTCGCCGCGCACCCAGTCGGCCCTGCTCGAGGTCATGGAGGAGCGCACCGTCACCGTCGACGGTGTCACGCATCCGGTGCCCCGGCCCTTCATGGTGCTCGCGACGCAGAACCCCATCGAGATGGACGGCACCTTTCCGCTCCCCGAGGCCCAGCTCGATCGCTTCCTCATGTCCGTCTCGATCGGCTATCCCGATCTCGAGGCCGAGGTGCGGGTGCTGGCCAACAGCCATCGCGGCCTGAACGTCGACGAGCTCGCTGCCGTGGGCAGCGCCGACGACATTCGCCGCATGGTCGCTCTCGCCCGCGGCGTCCACGTCGATCCCTCCGTCATGGAGTACGTCGTGCGCCTGGTCGCCGCGACGCGCACGACACCGGGCGTGCGCCTGGGCGCGAGTCCGCGCGGGAGCGTGGGCCTGCTGCGCGCGGCCCAGGTCGCCGCCGCCATGGACGGCCGGACCTATGTCTCACCCGTCGACGTGCAGCGGCTGGCCGTCCCCGTGCTGGCCCACCGGCTCGTGCTCGCCGATGTCGAGGCCGACGCGAGCGTGCGCGCTCAGGCGATCGAGCAGGTCGTCGCGGGAGTGCCGGTCGGGTGACCCGTCTCACCGCGCGTGGCTGGGGCGTCGTCGCCGTCATCGTGGCGGCAGCGGGGCTCGGCATCTGGCTCGGCTACCCGGAGGGGCTCGGCCTCGCCGCCGGGGCGTTCCTGCTCCTCATCGTCTCCTTCTTCCTCGTCACCGGCGGTGGCCCGGCCTTCGCCCAGGTGATCGCCCCGCCGCGCGTCGAGCGACTGTCCGACACCGTGGTGCGCGTCGATGTCGAGGCGGCCCGCGCGCATCGGCGCGGACTGCGGCTGCGGGACATCGGCGGTGCCTCGCATCCGGTCGTGTGGGACGAGTCCGGCATCCACGCCGATATCCGCGTGCCGACGCAGCGACGCGGGCCGGTGAGCCTGGGACCGTGGGTGCTCGAGCGCGTCGATCCCTGGGGCCTGCTGCGCCGACACGTCGGCGATGCCGAGGGCGTCGCGCTGCTCGTCGTACCGAGGGTGCGCCCGGTGTCGCTGGCCGCGCTGCCGTCGACCCTCGCGGACTTCGGCGGCTCAGCCGAGATGGGCACCACCACGTTCGCCACCCTGCGTGAGTACGTCATCGGCGACGAGTTGCGCCATGTGCACTGGCGGTCCTCGGCCAAGACCGGCAAGCTCATGATGCGGCAGTACGTCGACATCACCCGGCCGCGCATCACGCTCGTGCTCGTCACGGAGGAGCGGGCCTACACCTCCGCGGATGAGTTCGAAGAAGCCGTCGACTTCATCGCGTCCCTGGCTGGCGTCGCCTCGTCGTCCGGGCTGGATGTCGAGGTCGTCACCACCGCGGGCGAGCGCGCGTCCCATGGCGGTGGTCGGTCGACGGCTGTCCTGGATCTGCTGGCGCTCGTCGAGCGCGCGTCGTCGGGAGTGGACACGCGCCTGTTGCGATCCCATCGCGCCACCACCATCGTCGTCCGAGGTCAGGGCGTGCTCGGGTGGTGGGACCGCATCCCCGCCGTGTCGGTGATGCGTCCATGAGCATGACGCGGGCTCACGCCCGACCGCGGACCGAGACCGCGCCGCCGCGGACGCCCGGGCAGCGCTGGGGACTCGGGGTGGTCGCCGCGCTCCCTGCGCTCCTCGTGGCGCTGGCGATGCCGCTCATCATCGAGGGCACCCTGACCGGCTTCGTCTACGCACCGCTCGTCATCGCGGTCATGGCCGTGACGATCGGGCTGGGCCGCTGGGCCGGACTCGCGGTCACGATCGTCGGCGTCTTCATCGGCATCCTGGTCGGCCCCGGTGGCACCGCGCCCGAGTCCATCGTCGTGAGCGCCATGCTGAGCGCCGCCATCCTCGGCGGCACGTGGATCGGGCAGGTGCTCGTGCTCGGGCCGCGTCCGGCGTCCGCCGCGCTTCCGTCGCTCGGGCTGCTCGCCGGTGCCCTGGCCGCCGGGATGACCGGCACCATCGAGGCCGGCGTGCTCACGGCGTTCACCGGCCTGGCGCTCGCGCTCCTGCTGATCCTGCTGGGCCCCTGGAACGGCGACGGCGCGGTGCGGCCCGCCCGATGGGCCGAGGTCCTCACGGTGATCACGATCACCGTGGCCGCGCTGGTGACGTACTCGGTCTCGGTGTCGGCGCCGCATCAGGTGCCGCGCACCATCGACCTCTTCGGATCCGCGACCCAGGAATCGCGTACCGATGGCGGGGTCCCCGATCCCTTCCTCATCGCAGCGCGCTGGCAGCTCGATCCGGCCGAGTCGGGTCGCACGCTCTTCACCATCAGCACCGGGCCCGATTCGCCGCTCAATCGTCCGACCTGGTCGACGTTCTCGACGTACAACGGCATCGCGTGGATCTCGCCGCCGACCTACGGGGTGCCCGGGGACGACATCCCTCCGGAGGTGGTCGGTGCACCACTGGACTCCTACGTCGCCAGCGCGCGGGTCACGGTCGGCGTCGGGCTTCCCGGGCAGTGGGTACCCGTGCCTCAACGTGTCAGCCAGGTGCTGTCCCCGGTCGCCACGCGCGCGGATCCGGAGACCGGCGTCGTCGCGTCGGTGTCATCACCGATCGACTACACCTTCGACGTCCGGTACTCCCTCGCCGTGGCGGACCGGGACGAGGTCCGGCAGACCGAGCCGGCGCTGCGCTCCGACATCGATCCGGCCATCGCCATCCCGGGTCCGCTGACCGGCACGATGGCGGCGCTCTCCGACCTGGTGCTCGACCTCGAGGACGGCACGTGGCAGCGCCTGGTGCTGCTGTCGGAGCGGCTGCGCGACCCCCGGTACTCCGCGGCACCACCCCAGGCGCTTGCCGCCGGCCCCCCCGATCGCTCGTATGCGGGACTGAATCGCGTCCTTGCCGACGGCGTCGGATTCCAGGAGCAGTACGCGGCCATCTGGGCGATCATCGCGCGGTCGTGGGGCGTGCCCACGCGCCTGGTCATCGGCTTCCCGCCGACGGTGGAGGCGACTGCCCCCGGGGTGCGCACCGTGATCGCATCCGAGGTCAGCGTGTGGGCCGAGGCTCGGCTCGAAGGCCTGGGCTGGGTGGCCTTCCAGGCCAGCCCCCAGGACGTGGCGGCCGGACGTCCGGCCGTCGTGCGTCCGCTCACGCCGGAGGAGGTGCCGACCCGCCCGGGTCCGGATCCGGCGCCGGATGGCGGCGATGCGTCCGGTGGCGATGGCGAGGCGGCGGACGGCTCGTCGGATCAGGCCGCCGAGGCTGAGCAGCCCGCCGCGATCCCATGGCCGCTCGTCGTGCCTCTCGTGGTCGTTGTCCTGATCGCGGCATGGGTCGTGTACGTCGCGCTGCGCCGGCGTGCGATCCGGCAGCGCCTGCGCGCACCGGGTGATCCTCGGGCCGATGTCGCAGGCGCCTGGCGATGGACCAGGCTGCTGCTCGCCGAGTCATGGCTGGCCCTGCCGCTGTCGTATGCGCCCGCCCCCGACGCCGACTATCCGCCGGACCTTCCCGACGACGTGCAGTGGAATGTCGTCACCCTCGCCCGCCTGGCCGGACCAGCCCTCTACGGTCCAGGTCCGGTCGAGCCGGCCGTCGCCGAGGAGGCCTGGCGGGCCGCGGCCCAGGTCGATCGCTCCATCCGCAAGGTGACCGGCTGGCGCGGGGCGGTCCGCCGGATCGTCACCCCGATCGACCCTGATCGGACGACCGCCCCCGGTCTGGCCCGCCGGGTCGGGGGAATTCGCGGCTGAGTATCGATAAGACTCGCACTGAGCCGCGGATTCCCGCCGGGTCGGCTGAGCCGCCCCTGTCGGTCTGGCCCGCAACGCGCGTACCCTCCGGGGGTGACCACTACCGGCGACCCTGCGATCTTGGCCTTCGGCGACCACCGCACGCCCGCGGAACGCCAGGAGATCGGCCGATCCGCACGTCAGTCCCTGCCGCGCAAGGATCAGGCGGTCTACCGGCCCGCCGAGAATCGCCCGGATCCGATCGCCTTGCTCGAGGAGCAGGAGCGCTCGCGCGTGGCCAACCTCCTGCCGCTTCGCCATGAGCGCATGGGAGTGAGCGCGTTCACCTTCTATCGGGGCACGGCCATCATCATGGCCAGCGACCTCGGGGCCCAGCCGAGTTCGGGCCTGCAGGCGCAGCTGTGCGGCGATGCTCACCTGTCCAACCTCGGCCTCTTCGCGGCACCGGATCGAGTGCCGGTCTTCGATGTCAACGACTTCGACGAGACCAATCCCGGGCCCTTCGACTGGGACGTCAAGAGGCTCGCGACGTCGTTTGTCCTTGCTGCGAGTGACAATGGCTACGCCAAGGGGGCTGTCGGCGATGCGGCGCTTGCGAGTGCGCGCCAGTACCGACTCTCGATGGCCGAGTACTCGCGGATGGCCGAGATCGACATCTGGTACGACCGAGTCGATCCCACAGCCCTGGATGCCTGGGCCCAGCACGTGGACGCGAAGGGCGCGCAAAGGAAGGTACGCCGCACTGTCGCCAAGGCCCAGGCGCGCACGATGTGGACGGCGATCAACAAGTTGACCGAGGTCGTCGATGGTCGGCGCCGCTTCGTCGATCAGCCTCCGCTGGTCGTGCGCGTGCCGGAGGATTCCACCGCCCGTCAGTTCATGCTCGGCTCCCTTCCCGGCTACCTGGAATCACTCGCGCCCGATCGGCGTGACCTGCTCGAGCGCTACGAGGTGATCGATGTCGGTCACAAGGTCGTGGGCGTCGGCAGCGTCGGACTCCTGGCCTGGGTGCTCCTGCTTCAGGGGAGGGACGAGAGCGACCTGCTCGTGCTGCAGGTCAAGCAGGCACAGCACTCCGTGCTCGAGCCCTACACCGCGCCGTCCGTCTACGCCCAGATGGGGGAGCGCGTGGTCGAGGGCCAGCGCCTCATGCAGGCGGCGAGCGACTCCTTCCTCGGCTGGGTGACCGGCAGGCTGGGTCGGGAGTACTACGTGCGGCAGTTGCGGGACATGAAGTGGAGCCCGGACGTCTCGCGCTTCACGCCGCAGGCCCTGACCTCCTACGCCGAACTCTGCGGGCACGCGCTCGCGCGAGCACATGCCCGCACCGGCGATGCGATCGCGATTGCGTCGTATCTGGGCCGATCCGCGGCCTTCGACGACGCCATCAGGTCCTTCTCCCTCGCCTATGCCGATCAGGTCTCCAGCGACTACGCGGCGTTCCAGGAGGCTGTCGCGTCGGGGCGCCTGGTGAGTGGCGAGACGACGACCGACTCCGACGGATTCCGCGAGCTCCTCCGCAATCCCGTGGCGCCTTCGTCCTAGATTGGCCGACGTGGACACCGAATTCATCGTGATCGGGGGCGGGGCAGCGGGAGCCTCGACGGTCCGTGAACTCGCGCGGCGCGGCCATGACGTCGTCATGCTCGAGCGGTTCGCCCGCGGTCACGCTTGGGGGTCCTCGCACGGCTCCACGCGCATCTTCCGCGTCGCGTACCGCGAGGCCCTCTACTCCCGATTGGCCGCGGAGGCGATCCCACTCTGGCGAGCGCTGGAGCAGGACTCGGGCGAATCGCTGCTCGAGCAGACGGGGCAGCTCGACCACGGCTTCGCACCCGCCATCGATGAGATCGAAGCCACCCTGCGCGCCGGAGGGTGGGCCTTCGAGCGCCTCGATCCTGCCCAGGCACGCGAACGCTGGCCGGGCATGGAGTTCGACCAGGCCGTGATCTATTCGCCCGATGGCGGGCGGGTGTTCGCCGATCGCACCATCGCGGCCCTACTCCGCCTTGCCGAACAGGACGGGGCCCAGCTGCGCTTCGAGGACCCCGCACTCGGCATCGAGCCCGATGGCGAAGGTGTGCGCGTGATGACCGCTGAGGGCGTCCTGCGTGCCCGGGTCGTCATCGTCGCCGCGGGCGGCTGGCTCGCGGAACTCCCGGGCCTGGGCGCCTTCGGCATCGCGTTGCCGCGCTTGCAGGTCACCGCGCAGGCACCCGTGCACTTCGCCATCCGGCCCGGCTTCGCCTTCCCGTCTTTCGTCCATCACGAGGGCTCCGATGCGGTGGACCACACGTTCGCGTACGGCGCGTATGGGCTGGAGTCGCCGGGCGAGGGCGTCAAGGTGGGTCTGGACACGATGGACGTCGTCGACGATCTCGGAGCACGCACCTTGGACGTGCCCGCCGAGTCCATCGAGCGCGCCGCCGAGTATGCGCAGCGCTGGCTTCCCGGTGCCGACACCGGCGTGGCCTCCGCGGTGTCGTGCCTGTTCACCATGACCGATGACAGCCACTTCATCCTCGACCGCCGCGGTCCGGTTGTCGTCATGTCGCCGTGCTCCGGCCACGGCTTCAAGTTCACGCCGGTCCTGGGCAGGATCGGCGCCGACGTCGCCCTCGGCGCGCCCACCTGGGCCACGCCGTGGCAGCTCCCGGCCTGATCTCGCCTAGCTCGGTGGCGTGCCGCCGGGGATGAGGTTGATGGCCCGGCTCAGCGTGACCACGATGGTGACCAGTGCCGTCGACGACTGGATGGTGAAGAGCACCTTGACTCGATGGGACAGCGGCATCGTGTCGGTAGGGCTGAACGCGATGATGTTCGTGTACGCCGTGAACAGGTAGTCGATGAGTGAGGGTGTCCACTTCTCCATCCCGTCCATGCCCTGCTGGGGGAACAGGAAGTCCTGACCGGTGGTGCGGCCTTCGAGGCGGGCGATGGGACCACCTGAGTCGATCCACCAGTAGACCAGGCCGAAGCTCAGCACGTTGACGGCCAGCACGGCGAACCCCGCGAAGAGCAGCGCGCCACCGGACTCAGTGAAGCCGTTGACGAGGTTGATCAGGAGCAGGGTGGCGTTCATCACGCTGGCCAGCACGAGGAAGACGAGGAACACCGTCATCGTCCCCATGACGATGCGCTCGTGCGATCCGGCGACGAGATACAGGACCGCGACGATCGGGATGCCGATGATCTCGATGAAGGGCACGAGCCAGGTCGGGCCGATGGTCACGACATCGGGGAGCGGCAACTGGATCGCCACGATGATGACGACGATGATCGCGACCCAGATCAGCTCGATGCGCAGCTTGCGGCGTCCCTCGTCGCTGAGTCGAGCCGCCGAGTTTCCCGAGGGCGTGGACGTCGACACGCGTCGAACCTAGCGGCTTCCGGGCGCCGAGGACCGTGGAACCTCGGTAGACGTCGAACCGCGGTGGACACCGCGGCGCCCAGGCTGGACCATGGCGCCATGCCGAAGTGGGTCGTCGCGGTGGGAGCCGTCGCCCTGCTGGCGCTGCTCGTCGCCGCCGGCATCTGGGCGTCGCGAGCGGAGAGCGAACCGGCCGCCTCCACGACCGCAACCCCGTCCGCGAGCGCCATGCCCTCGCGTCCGGCGACCCCCACACCGACGCCCACTCCCGAGATCATCCTGTGGGCCAGCGACGTATGCGCGGCGCGCGATGGACTGCTCGCCAGCGTCGTCGAGGTCGCCGGGTCGCTGGAGTACGACCCGGAGGATCCGACCTCGATCGGCGAGCAGTTCCAGCAGCAGATCCCAGGCCAGCTCGACGGGGTCGATGCCGCCGCCAGCGAGCTCGGGGCCGCGCTGGGCGGGATCCCCCTGGACTACGTCGACGCCGCCGTCGCCATCCCGCTGCTCCAGGAACGGCTCGCGGCCCTGGACGCCGCCAAGGACGAGGCGCTCGGCCACATCGATGCTGCGCGGGGTGCGGGCAACCCGGTGTCGGCGGGAGTTGAGTGGCTGCAGGCAGCGGCTTCGGCGAAGGGGGCCTACGACGCCGCCCTGCTGGTCAAGGATTCCCTGGACGAACTCGTCGCATCCGCCGACGGGGACATCTCCGAGGCCTTCGCCACGGCGCCCGGCTGCTCGGGGATCAGCCTAGGCTGATCGCATGCCACTCACCGAGGTCACCGACGACGGCCCGATCCGGGTGATCACGATGCGGCACCCCGAGCGTCGCAACGCCCTGAGCCATGCGATGGCCGATGAGATCTCCGAGGGGATCGAGACGGCAGGGGGCCGGGTGCTCGTCCTGCGGGCCGAGCCCGGATCCTCCACGTGGTCGGCCGGACACGACATCGACGACCTGCCGACGGATGGTCGGGATCCACTGGAGTGGACATCCCCGGTTGAGCACCTCGTACGTGCGGTCAGGGCTGCGCCCTTTCCGGTCATTGCTGCCGTCGAAGGCGGTGCGTGGGGTGCTGCCTGCAATCTCGCCTTCGCCTGCGACCTCATCGTCGCGACGCGCGCGGCGACGTTCGCGATCACGCCCGCGCGCCTGGGCGTGCCGTACCACACCGATGGCGTGGCCCAGTTCCTCGGAGCGGTCCCGCTCAACGTCGCCAAGGAGATGTTCTTCACCGCGCAGCCCCTGCGCGCAGATCATCCGCACTTGGCCGGCACCGTCAATCGCCTCGCCGACGACCCCGAAGGCCTCGAGACCGAGTGGCGGGCCCTCGCCGAGCGCATCGCGACCCTCGCACCACTGTCCATCCGCGCGATCAAGGCCGAGCTCAACGCACTCACGGACGCCCGCCCGCTGGAGAGCGGGACCTTCGAGCGGCTCACGTCCCTGCGACGAGCCGCGTGGATGAGCGAAGACTTCAGCGAAGGGCTCCAGGCCTTCCGGGAGAGACGCGATCCTCGCTTCGGCGGTGCATGAGCCTGCTGGTTGAATGACCCGGCGATGAGCAGCCAGCCGCCGGTCCACTTCGCCGCGACCACACGGAGCCTGTACCCCGTCATCGTCGGGGTCTTCGTCGGGTTGCTCCTGATCTCCAACATCGGCGCCGTCAAGCTCATCGAGTTCGGCCCCATCATCACCGATGGCGGAGCATTCCTCTTCCCGCTGGTCTACATCGCCGGCGACATCCTCAGCGAGGTCTACGGCTTCAAGGCGGCGCGCAAGGCGATCCTCATCGGTTTCGCCATGTCGGCCCTTGCCGCCCTCACCTTCTGGATCGTGCAGATCTCCCCGCCGGCCGAGGCCTGGGGCAATCAGGAGGCCTTCGAGGCCGTGCTCGGCTTCGTCCCGCGCATCGTGCTCGCGAGCATCGCCGGCTACCTCGTCGGCCAGCTCCTCAATGCCTGGGTGCTGGTCAAGATCAAGGAGCGCACGCGCGAGAAGGCGCTGTGGCTGCGGCTGCTGGGATCGACAGCGGTCGGCGAGCTGGCGGACACGATCGTCTTCTGCACCATCGCGTTCTACGGGGTCATCACCGGTGAGGAGTTCCTCATCTACGTCGCCTTCGGCTTCGCGTACAAGACCCTGGTCGAGGTCGTGCTGCTGCCCGTGTCCTATGCCGTCATCGGCTGGGTGAAGCGCAAGGAGCCGACCTACGCCGAGACCGTGCCGGCGTAGTAGCGGCCGAGGAACTCCGTCCGAAGCGCGTCGAAGTCACCGTCGTCGATCGCCGCGCGCATCTGATCGACCAGGCGCACAGTGAAGCGCACGTTGTGAATCGTCGCCAGGGTCGATGCGATCATCTCCTTGGCCTTGAAGGCGTGGTGCAGGTAGGCCCGGGTGTAGTGCTCGCACGTGTAGCAGTCGCATGCGTCGTCGATCGGCGTGAATGCACGTCGGTGCGCGCTCGCGAGGAGATTGAAGCGTCCATCGGGGGTGTAGACGGCGGAATTGCGCGCCTCGCGCGAGGGAGAGACGCAGTCGAAGGTGTCCGCGCCTGCGGCGACCCCGGCGAAGAGGTCCCCGGGCTCGCCGATCCCGAGCAGGTGGCGGGGACGATCCTCGGGAAGCTCGTCGGTCACCCAGCGCACGATGTCGGACAGATTGCTCTTCTCGATCGCACCGCCGATCCCGAAGCCGTCGAAGGGCATCGATCCGATGTCGCGCGCAGCCGTGCGTCGCAGATCCTCGTGCTGCGCGCCCTGGATGACGCCGTAGAGCGCCTGGTACGGCCGCTGCGGTGAGCGGAGTCGATCGTGCTCGGCCAGGGAGCGCTCAGCCCACAGGCGTGTGCGCTCCAGTGAGAGCACCTGGTAGTCCAGGGTGTTGTTGAGCGTCGTGAGCTCATCGAAGGCGAAGGCGATATCCGCGCCGATCGCTGTCTGCACCCGCATGGAGACCTCGGGGGTGAAGCGGTGCTCCGATCCGTCGATATGGGATCGGAAGGTCACGCCGTCGTCATCGACGCGTGCGAGGCGCTGCTTGCCCTCGGCGATGACATCGTCATCGCGCTGACCCGAATCCATCGCGAGCACTTTCTTGAAGCCCGCCCCGAGCGACAGCACCTGGAAGCCGCCGCTGTCGGTGAAGGTCGGTCCCCGCCAGTGCATGAATGCGCTGAGCCCCCCGGCCTCCTCGATGATCTGCGGACCCGGCTGCAGGTAGAGGTGGTAGGCGTTCGCGAGCAGGGCCTGCGCCCCGAGGTCGGCCATCGTCTCCGGCAGCACGGCCTTGACCGTGGCCTTCGTGCCGACGGGCACGAAGGCGGGGGTCCTGATGACGCCGTGCGGCGTGGTGATGACACCCGACCTGCCGGCGGCCTCCGGCAGTCGTGACCCGATCTCGAACACGTGACTCATCCAACCATCCGGGCCAGCAGGCGGGCCGACGGATGGAGCGCGGCCAGCGCCAGCAGCACGAACAGGGCGTTCCAGACGGGCGCCGGGACGCGGGTCAGGCGCGCGAGCACGTCGGCGTCGCTCGTGCGGGAGCGCGAGCGGCGCCACGAGGACCACAGCTCGACCGTCGTGCGCAGGCCGCCGACGAGCAGGAGCCACGTGAACGCGAGCGCCGCGGCCTCCTGGAGCTGGGGGTCGGCGCGCCACACGAGCAACGCCACGCCGGCGCCCGAGACGCCGACGACGAGCAGACCGAACCAGTTGCGGACGAACACGAGCATGACGGCCAGCACGCCGAGCCCGGCGTAGAGCGCCACCGGG
>JALQSY010000439.1 GCA_023264215.1 Candidatus Nanopelagicales bacterium | reverse complement strand
CACTGGGCTAGGCACAGTTGTGAAGGCACTCAAACGTTGCCGCGAAAAGGAAGTTGAATTCCGCGTGGTTGTAGCGACCGAGCGGGTTCTAAAAGTCTTCGAGATTACTGGCCTGAACACTTTGATTTCACTCACCGATTCACTCGAAGGCGCATTAAGCGCTTAGTTAGTGGCATTTTTTGCCAAGGTCAGGTCGTCGGGGTTAGAGTAGGTGCTTGTTGCGCCCGTAGCTCAACGGATAGAGCATTTGACTACGGATCAAAAGGTTAGGGGTTCGAATCCCTTCGGGCGCGCCAGAGAAAAAAGACCCGCGGAAGCGGGTCTTTTGCTTTGTATTCACGATCAAAATTCGATGGCTCGCATTTAAGGTCAACCATATCCACGCGGCGCATAGAAAATGTGGCTGGCGTTGGAATCCCCCCAACACCAGCCACAAAGTTTTTTAATTATGCGTTGATCAAAATTCCACGAAGCTCGTCGACCTCGGCATTAGTCCGAGATGACATGTCTGCGACAGCGCGCATTGACTGCCAAACAACGATGCCTTCGATGAACAGCGAGAGCATGCCAAGTGGTTCAAGCCAGTTGCCGATGTCATCCATTGCGCGTGGCATTCC
>JALQSY010000438.1 GCA_023264215.1 Candidatus Nanopelagicales bacterium | reverse complement strand
ATACCTCTGTCTCTCTTACATGCCCCACTAGGTTGAGCCTATTGAAGCTACAGCGGCAATTTTGGAGTTCTATGCCGGACCCAGTTTGGTCCAACTCGACTCCTGTTTTTCTTTGGCGGAGGATGGGGGATTCGAACCCCCGAGGGCTTTCACCCAACACGCTTTCCAAGCGTGCGCCATAGGCCACTAGGCGAATCCTCCGGTGCGCTGCCGACCAGGGCCGGCAACGCTCTGGCAATCCTAGCGATAAACTCACACTGGCTCCTCGCGTGGCGCTATCTCGGCTAACTCCCCCAGGTCGGAGACGAAGCAAGGGTAACTGGGCTCTGGTGGGTGCGCGGGGAGTCTTTCCTTTACCTCAACCCAGGTCTGGTCATGAGTGCCCGGTAGGCTCACAGTGTGGTGGCTGCCCTCTATCGACGATACCGACCCGAGTCTTTTTCTGAGCTCATCGGTCAATCTCAAGTGACCGAACCACTGATGCAAGCTCTCACTGCTGATCGGGTCAATCATGCGTACTTGTTCAGCGGCCCCAGAGGTTGCGGCAAAACCACGTCTGCCCGGATTCTTGCGCGATGCCTGAACTGCCATCAAGGTCCGACGGATACTCCGTGCGGA
>JALQSY010000437.1 GCA_023264215.1 Candidatus Nanopelagicales bacterium | reverse complement strand
ACTCCGAGGCCGCGCTCCGCGAGGTCGGCCAGCACGTCGTGACGCTCGCCGAGGCCGAGAACCTGCCCTCGCACGGCCAGGCCGTGCAGGTGCGTCTCGATCGGCCCACCCGGTGACGCCGGACTGGGTGCCTCTACGCGACGAGCTGCGCGACGACGAGCCCTACGGGGCGCCTCAGCTGGACCTGCCGGTACGGCTGAACACCAACGAGAACCCGTACGGACCGAGTGCCGCCGTCGTCGCCTCGATGGCGCGAGCCGTCGCCGACGCCGCGCCCGCCATGAACCGCTACCCCGATCGCGAGGCGTGGGCGCTGCGCGAGGCGCTGGCCGGCTACCTGTCGCGGGAGCTGCCGGGTCTGACCGCCGATCGTGTGTGGGCCGCCAACGGCTCGAACGAGATCATGCAGCAGCTGCTCCAGGCCTTCGGCGGACCAGGCCGCACCGCGGTCTCGTTCGCCCCGACGTACTCGATGTATCCCGAGTACGCCCGCAACACCCACACCCGCTGGGTCACCGGTCGCCGGCGCGAGGACTTCGAGGTCGACGTCGACGCGGCGGTCGCGCTGGTCGAGGCGGAGCAGCCGCACGTCGTGTTCCTCACCTCGCCCAACAACCC
>JALQSY010000436.1 GCA_023264215.1 Candidatus Nanopelagicales bacterium | reverse complement strand
GAGGCCTTCAACAACAGCCGTCTTACCAACACCGGGTTCACCGATGAGGACAGGGTTGTTCTTGGAACGGCGCGAGAGGATCTGCATCACGCGCTCGATTTCCTTCTCACGGCCAATAACGGGGTCAAGCTTGCCTTCGCGAGCTGCCTGAGTCAGGTTGCGACCGAACTGGTCGAGGACCTGAGAACCACCCTGAGCTGAAGCTGCTTCGTCCTTGTTGCCGGCAGCAACAGGCTCCTTGCCCTGGAAACCAGAGAGAAGCTGAATAACCTGCTGACGAACACGGTTGAGGTCAGCACCGAGCTTGACCAGAACCTGCGCAGCAACACCTTCACCCTCACGGATGAGGCCGAGCAGGATGTGCTCGGTGCCAATGTAGTTGTGGCCCAGCTGAAGTGCTTCGCGCAGCGAAAGTTCCAGAACCTTCTTTGCACGAGGCGTGAAGGGGATGTGACCGGTGGGCTGCTGCTGTCCCTGGCCAATGATGTCCTGGACCTGCTCGCGCACGGCGTCGAGAGAGATGTTCAGCGACTCGAGGGCCTTAGCGGCAACGCCTTCACCTTCGTGGATCAGTCCGAGCAGGATGTGCTCGGTGCCGATGTAGTTGTGGTTGAGCATCTTGGC
>JALQSY010000435.1 GCA_023264215.1 Candidatus Nanopelagicales bacterium | reverse complement strand
TCCTCGCGGTGGATGCCGAGGGCGCACGCGCCCGGGCCCGGGAGATCGACGCCATGCCCGAGCGGCCGCCGCTGGCGGGCGTGCCGATCGGCATCAAGGACGCCCTGTCGGTGCGGGATGTGGTCACCACGGCAGGATCACGCATGCTGGAGGGGTTCCGGCCGCTCTACACGGCCACGTGCGTCGCCCGGCTCGAGGCTGCAGGAGCCGTGGTGGTGGGCAAGACCAACATGGACGAGTTCGCCATGGGCTCCAGCACGGAGAACTCGGCGTTCAAGAACACGCTCAACCCCTGGGACCACGCGCGCGTGCCCGGTGGCTCCAGTGGCGGATCGGCCGCCGCCGTGGCCGAGCGGCAGGTGCCCTGGACGCTGGGATCGGACACCGGCGGCTCCATCCGGCAGCCCGCGGCGCTCTGCGGGATCGTCGGGATGAAGCCCACCTACGGGGCCATCTCGCGGTACGGGCTGATCGCCTTCGCGTCGTCGCTCGACCAGGTGGGCCCCGTGACGCGGACGGTGCTCGATGCCGGTCTGCTGCACGACGTGATCGGCGGGCACGACCCGCGCGATTCGACGTCGATCCCCGACGCGTGGCCGTCGTTCGCCGACGCCGCTCGTGCCGGG
>JALQSY010000434.1 GCA_023264215.1 Candidatus Nanopelagicales bacterium | reverse complement strand
CCTGGCCATTAACGCCGCGAGCGCCTCGACCCAAATCTCGGGCTTGCCCTTCAGCGGCCCCATCGCGGCCGTGCGTTTGGCGTTGATCGGTGACCAGTGGGTCGCCTTCCCCAAGCACAGCCAACTCGCTGAGGCCGTGTTCGACATCGTCGTCGCCGGACGCGTGGTGAAGCACGCGGATGGCTCCGACGACGTCGCGATCATGATGGTCGAGGCCGAAGCGACCGAAGGCAGCTGGGCCTTGATCCAGGCAGGCGCCACCAAGCCGAGCGAAGACGTCGTGGCCCAGGGCCTCGAAGCGGCGAAGCCCTTCCTGCGCGAGCTGGTGAACGCGCAGCAGAAGCTTTCCGACCAGTCCGCCAAGGAAATCCAGGACTATCCGACCTTTGCCGACTACACCCCCGAGGTGCTGGCAGCCGTCGATGGGCTAGCCGCCGCGGAACTCGCCGACGTGTATCAGATCGCCGATAAGCAACAGCGTCAAGACGCGGACGACGCCCTCAAGGCGCGGGTCAAAGAGGCCATCGCTGCGAAGGTGGAGGCCGGTGACCTCCCCGAAGACGCCCATTCGATGGTGTCGGCGGCGTATAAGTCGGTCACGAAGCGCGTGATGCGCAATCGCGTGCTCA
>JALQSY010000433.1:359-629 GCA_023264215.1 Candidatus Nanopelagicales bacterium | reverse complement strand
CCTCACCGGCGTTGTGCCCGCACCTTTTCCACGGGCCACCAGTGTGCAAAAGTGCATCCGCACCTTAGACATTGAAGAGGTGGGTAAGACCACCCGCCACGGAACCTTCTTCCAAATGAACGGAAACTTCTCCTTCGGCGACTATTTCAAAGAGGGAGCCATCGGCTTTGCCTGGGAGCTCCTGACCTCTTCAGAGGCGGACGGTGGTTTGGGTTTTGCCGAAAAAGACCTGTGGGTGACCATTTACGAAGACGACGACGAGGCTTTCGA
>JALQSY010000433.1:0-349 GCA_023264215.1 Candidatus Nanopelagicales bacterium | reverse complement strand
AGGACAACTATTGGTCGACGGGTCAGCCTGGACCCGCAGGGCCGTGCTCTGAGATTTACTTTGACCGTGGCGCTGAATTTGGCCCAGAAGGTGGTCCAGCCGCGGACGACACCAGATATCTCGAGATTTGGAACCTCGTGTTCATGCAGTACCTAATCGAAAACGTTCGCAGCAAAATCGATTTCGACATCGTTGGTGAGTTGCCCCAGAAAAACATTGACACCGGCATGGGCATGGAGCGCGTTGCTTTCATCAAGCAGGGTGTGGGCAACATGTACGAGATTGACCAGGTGCGTCCTGTGCTCGATCGCGCCGCTGAACTCTCGGGACGCCGTTACGGAGCAAACCC
>JALQSY010000432.1 GCA_023264215.1 Candidatus Nanopelagicales bacterium | reverse complement strand
CCGGCCTACAACCTCACGGTCTACAACGCGTCGTCCCAGGAGTACACGCTCACGGTGATGACCTGGGTCGCCGTCATCATGACCCCGATCGTGCTGATCTACCAGGGCTGGACCTACTGGGTCTTCCGCAAGCGGATCAGCACCTCGATGATCCCGCCCGCGCCGCAGTCTGGGCGTTCCGATGATCGCTTCGCGGGAGCCGCGCAAGGATAGGGACAATCGATCTCCCGATCGGTGAGCCTTCTCGGGCGCCCATCATCGGGTCAAGCGGCGGGACGGTGCGTCCGGGGGGACCTGCGCCGTCCCGCCCCTTTATCTCGCGACCACGCATGGGCAGGATGACGATATGAGACCGGTGGATCCCAGGCTGCTGCGCTATGCGCGCAGCACCCGGGGCTTCCTCGTCCTCGCGGTGCTCCTCGGTGCCGTCGTCGCCGCCCTCGTGATCGTGCAGGCGCGACTGCTGTCGACGGTGATCGTCGACGTGGCGCAAGGACGCGCGACGCTGGCCAGCGTCACGGGCGTGCTCGCCGCCCTCGCCGCGGTCTTCCTCGCCCGTGCGCTGGTGTCATGGATCGGCGAGGCCGCCGCCTATCGGACCTCGGCCAAGGCCAAGGCCGAATTGCGCGCCGAGG
>JALQSY010000431.1 GCA_023264215.1 Candidatus Nanopelagicales bacterium | reverse complement strand
CTAGAAAGGACAAGGCAATGGGAACACGTGCGATCTACACTTTCGAAGACGGCGAGATCGAGCGCCACATCTTCGTGCATTATGACGGCTACCCCACGGGCGCGGCGTCATACTTCAAGCAATGGCTGGACACCAACTATTCTTGGACCTTGCCGCGCTTCGAACCGGACGAGGCCGCCGCTGGCTTTGTCGCGGCGATCAAGACGGGCCCGGGCAATGTCCGCATCTGTCACGGGCGCTTCGATTACAGCGACGTCGAGTTCGGCTATCGCGTGTTCACCCTGCGCGGCGAGCTGCACGTGCAATGCGCCACAACCGACTATTGGGGCGAGGCCCCGGCCGAGCATATCATCTTCGACGGGCCGATGTCCGAGTTCATGGCCAGGGCGCGTGATGTGCAGACGCTGGCCTTCGACGCTGCGTAATTGAACCCCGGCCCCCGGCGCTGCGATAGATAACAGTCTACGCGCCGGGGGCCTTCGCTTGCCGCTCGAGCGGGCGCAAAGAAAAGGAAAGAGCGCGGCGCGCAGGACGGAAAAGAGGCGGCGCGCAGGACAAAAGGTCTTGCGCGCCGCTTGTTTGCGGCGTACAATCAACACTAGGGCAGCAGCGCCCTTTCAACATTGGAGCAAATCG
>JALQSY010000430.1 GCA_023264215.1 Candidatus Nanopelagicales bacterium | reverse complement strand
ACGAAGCTGCCGTCCTGGATGTCCTTGAGGATGCCGCGCATCCGCTCCTTGGTGTCGGCGTCGATGACACGCGGGCCGGAGATGTAGCCGCCGAACTCCGCGGTGTCGGACACCGAGTAGTTCATCCGGGCGATGCCGCCCTCGTAGATCAGGTCGACGATGAGCTTGAGCTCGTGCAGCACCTCGAAGTAGGCCATCTCGGGGGCGTAGCCGGCCTCGACCATGACCTCGAACCCGGTCTTGATGAGCTCCTCGGTGCCACCGCAGAGCACGGCCTGCTCACCGAACAGGTCGGTTTCGGTCTCTTCCTTGAAGTTGGTTTCGAGGATGCCGGCGCGGGTGCCGCCGATCGCCTTGGCGTAGGCCATCGCCAGGGCGCGGGCGTTGCCGGAGGCGTCCTGGTGGATGGCGAACAGGGCGGGCACGCCCTGGCCGTTCTGGTACTCCCAGCGCACGGTGTGGCCGGGGCCCTTGGGAGCGATCATCACCACGTCCACATCGGCGGGGGGCTTGATCAGCTCGAAGCGGATGTTGAAGCCGTGGGCGAAGACGAGCGTGTCTCCCTCGACGAGGTTCGGCGCGATCGACTCGGCGTAGACGTGGCGCTGCACCTGGTCCGGCGTAAGCACGACGACCACGTCGGCCTC
>JALQSY010000042.1 GCA_023264215.1 Candidatus Nanopelagicales bacterium | reverse complement strand
CGCCAGCCGGTCCGCCATGGTCTCCGCCACGGCCGCCTCGAAGGAGGCGCAGACGTCGGCGACGTCCTGATCCGACAGGGTGCCCAGATCATTCACCGTCTCGCGCACCGCGGTCTTGAGGCCGGAGAAGGAGAAGTCCAAGCGATGCTCGGCATCGTCCCGAGGCGATGTCAGGCCGCGAGGGAAGGCGATGGAGTCCGGATCGCCGGCGACGGCTGCACGGTCGATGTGGGGCCCGCCGGGAAAGGGAAGTCCGAGCAGTCGCGCGACCTTGTCGAACGCCTCACCCGCTGCATCATCGAGGGTCGCTCCCAGCGGCGTGACCTCGAGGGTGACGTCATCGACGCGCAGCAAAGAGGAGTGGCCACCTGAGACAAGCAGCGCGATTGCAGGCTCCGGGATATCGCCGTGCACGAGCCGGTCGACCGCCACGTGCGCAGCGAGGTGATTGACGCCATAGATTGGCCGGTCCAGTGCGATGGCGAGCCCCTCTGCGGCGCTCACGCCGACGAGGAGTGCACCCACGAGCCCGGGCCCGGATGTGACCGCGACCGCATCGACGTCATGGAGGGACACGCCCGCTTCTGCGATCGCGCGGTCCAATGTGGCGTCAAATGCCTCGAGGTGGGCGCGACTGGCCACCTCGGGAACCACGCCGCCGAATCGCGCCTGCTCGTCCACGCTCGACGCCACGGCATCGGACAGGAGCGTTCGACCTTTCACCAGGGCGATGCCGGTCTCGTCGCACGATGTCTCGATGCCAAGGACGAGGGGGGTCTCAGCCATGGATCCTCCGCCGCATGATGAGAGCGTCCTGATCCGGGCCGTAGTAGTTGGCGCGCCGCGAGATCACTTCGAAGCCCTCGGATGCGTAGAGGGAGATCGCGGGCTCCCCGTCAGCGCGTACTTCGAGGAGGGTCTCGGTGCACTCCGCCAGGTCAGCGACGTCGAGTAGGTGACGCAGCAGGGCACGTGCGATCCCTCGGCGCCTGCTCCCCGGCGCAACGGCGATCGTCTGGATGTCCGCCGTAGGCCGACGTGCCATGAGACCGGCGTACCCCACGATCTCATCGTGGTCACGCGCTACGACGTAGGTGCGGTCGTCCTGCGCGAGTTCGGCCCAAAATTGCGCGGGAGTCCAAGCACTCGAGGCGAACACGTCGCGCTCAATCCGCATCACGTCGTCGATGTCCCACCATCGCATCGGCTCGATCACGCCGGCACCGCGTCCGGTCGGCGCAGGTAGAGCGGCAGAGCGGGCAGGAGGACCCGACCCTCTGCGGCGGCTGTCGCGAGCGCCCGGGCTGTCGGTGCACCCGAGCCGTTCGCGGCATCCTCCGGCCACGTTCGATCCTGCGGAATCGCCTCTCCCGCCTCGAGGCGGGAGCGGACAAGGGCGCACAGCGCGGCAGCAGACGGGTAGGCGACCGAGTCGACACCCTCCACGTCTCCGACCACGCGACCATGACGCGGGTAGTCCGCGTCCGGCAGGATCAGCGGCCCGTCGATGCGGCGCCCGTCGCCCTCGTACGCCGCCCACGCGACCTCGACGCGCCGTGAGCGGGTCACCACGGTCAGACCGGCCGTCGCGCTGCCCGCCGACTCGGACAGCTCGCTGCGGGCGATCACGTCCAGGGTCATCGCCCCGACGACCGGGATGCCCAGGACCTGGGCTGTCGCGCGCGCGAAGGTGACCCCCACTCGCAGCCCCGTGAAGGGTCCCGGGCCCACGCCGGCCGCCACGAGGCCGAGGTCACGCGGCGAGATGCCCGCGTCGGCGAGCACCTGTCGCGCGAGCCCGGGCAGCACCTCAGCGTGTCGGCGCGCGTCCCGATCCTCGGCATGCGACAGGACCTGTCCGGCATCAGCGGTGATGGCGACGGTCGTGACGGCTGTCGCGGTGTCGATGCCGAGGATGAGCACGATCACACCCTAGGGCGCCGCCGCCGCGATATCGGCCGCGAGACGGGCCACGGCCTGATCGTCCCAGCGTGGTCCGACGCAGACGAGTTCGGCGACGCGACCCCCCGCGTCTTCGCGCAGGAGGATCTCCACGCGACTGTCGCTCAGGTGCTCCACTCGCCCCGACCCCCACTCCACGACGGCGACCGCCCCGGTGAGATCGAGGTCGAGATCGTCGACCTCCGCGGCGGAGGTCAGTCGATAGGCATCGACATGCAGGAGGTCGGGCCCGCCAACCTCGGAGGGGTGTCTGCGCGCGATGACGAAGGTCGGGCTCGTGACAGGGCCTCGGACCTGCAAGCGCTCGCCCAGCCCACGCGTCAAGGTCGTCTTCCCCGCGCCCAAATCGCCCGAGAGCACGACGAGATCGCCCGCGCCGACGTGCCCGGCGAGCCTTCGGCCGAGATCCACCGTCGCCTCCGCGTCGACGAGGACGACATGGATTCCCCCGCTCATGCCGCGCGTTCGACGAGTGCGCGCAGATGCTTGTTGACGTCCTCCACCGCCTCGAGCGTGAGCATGTGTCCGACGCCGGGCAGGATGACGAGCTCGGCGGAGGGCACGTGGCGCACGATCTCGTAGCTGTGCCCGGCCGGGGTCAGCAGGTCGGAGTCGCCGACCATGACGAGCAGGTCGCATCGTTCCAGGACGTGCAGGGCATGGAGCTTGTCGTGCCCCTGGAGGGCGGGAAGCAAGTCCGCCAGCACCTCCACCGGGGTTCCGGCGATGAGATCGGAGACCAGCCGTGTCCCGTCCGGTGGGACGGTCGATCCGAAGGCGTAGGCCCGTGTCACGAGGAGTCCGAGGTCACTCGATGACCGCCGAGCGCGCTCGAGCAGCGCGGATACCGGTCCCTCGGACTCGAGGGCGGCGCCGATCGAAGGTGCGACGCGGTGCGCCAGGCGAGCCACGGGCCGAGGGAGGCCGAGATCGACATCCGCGATGCCCCCGGCCGATGTCGCGAGCAGCGCCACCGCCGTGACCCGCGTGCCGAAGAGCTCGGGACGCTCGTCCGCGAGCGCCATGATCGTCATGCCGCCCATGGAGTGACCGACCAGCACGACCGGACCGGTCGGTGCCACCGCGTCGAGGACGCACCCGAGGTCCGATCCCAGCCGCTCGATGGTCGTGCCGGGAACGCCGCGCTGCGAGCCGCCATGACCACGCTGGTCCCACAGGATCACCCGTGCAAGCCCGCGTAGGGCGTCGCGCTGACCGGGCCACGCATCCAGCGACAGGCCGTAGCCGTGGGTGAAGATCACCGTCGGCGCACCCGCGGGAGCGTCGTCCGGTTCCTCGATGACGCGCAGGGCAACACCATCATCGGTCACCACCTCGCGGGTGATGCCGGTCGCGGATTCGATGCCCACGAACTCAGTCGCGTGCAGTCTGCGCGTGGCGATGCGCTCGGCCACCGCGCCCACCGCCACGCCCGCGGCCAGCAGGCCAAGTGCAGCGAGGCCCTTGGCGCCCCTGCCCACATCGACCATGCTCACCCCTCGACGTAGCGCCGTGGCACGCGCGAACCAAGGCGCGTCACGATCTCGTACCCGATGGTGTCATCCCAGCCCGCCCACTCCGTCGCCGTGGGTGCCCCATCGTCGCCCCGGCCCCAGACGACCACCTCGTCGCCGGGGGCGATATCGGCGTCCCCGACATCGACGATGACCTGGTCCATCGCGATCCGCCCGACGATGGGATGGCGCGCTCCTGCGATGAGCACCTGTGCGCCGCGCGCGGTGCGCGGCAGGCCATCGCCGTAGCCGAGCGGGACGAGCGCCAAGCCCGTCTCTCGCGGCGCGCGCCAGGTGAGGTTGTACGACGCTCCGTGACCGGCCGGCACCCGCTTGGTCAGCGCGACAGTCGCGCGCACGGTCATAGCGGGGCTCACAGGCCCCATGTCGATGGCCGGACCGGGGGCTATGCCGTACGTCGCAATCCCCAGGCGCACGAGGTCGTAGCGGGTGTCCGGGCGACTGAGCGCCGCACCGCTCGATGCCAGGTGGCGCACCTGCGGCCTGAGGCCGGCTTGCGATGCCAGGTCCAGGGCCTGCTCGAACGCGAGCACCTGCTCGGTCGTCTCCGGTGCATCGGGCACATCGGCGCTGGCCAGGTGGGACCAGATGCCCACGACATCGATGCGGCGTGCGGAGGCAGCCCGCTCGAGGAGCTCTGGCCACTGGCCGGGCGCGCATCCACCCCGACCCAGTCCGGTGTCGACCTTCAGATGAATGCGAGCGGGGCGCCCGGCTGCATCGGCGGCACGCGAAACCGACTCGAGCATGTCGAGGCTGCCGACGCCGAGGTCGACGTCCTGGGCGACGCATTCGACGAGGTCGGGGTCGCCGGGCGCGTAGAGCCAGGCCAGGATCCGGCCATCGTCATCCGCCCCTCGCAGCGCGAGGGCCTCCGAGGGCAGCGCGACGCCGAGCCACGGCACACCCTCCTGACGCGCGACCCGGGCCACCTCGGCCGCGCCGTGCCCATAGCCGTCCGCCTTGACGACGACCATGCGCTGGACGTCTTCGCCACCGCATGCGGGTCCCATCAGGTGCCCGATGTTGGAGCGCAGGACACCACGGTCGACAACTGCCTCCGCGCGCACGGTCATGATCGACCGCCCCGCCGCACCTCGGCGATCGCCTCGGGCAGCGCTGCGATGATGTCCGGCGCGGTCACGGGGCGGCCGCCGTGCGCCGCGATCCTCCCCGCGATGCCGTGAAGGCCGACAGCTGACGCAGCGACGAGGGCCGCGGCATCGTCGTCGACCGCGCCGCGAGCAGCCGCACCTGCGAGCAGGGCACCGGTGAGGCCCGCGAGCACATCGCCGCTGCCCGCGGTGCCGAGGTCGGCGGTGGCGAATCCATCGACGTATGCGACGCCGCTCGGCGATGCAACGACGGTGCCCGCGCCCTTGAGGACGACGACGGCACCCAGCGCGGCCGCCGCGTGACGGGCCGCGCCGAGTCGGTCCTCCTGCGCACCGGTGCCGCAGTCGAACCCGAGCGCGGCGAACTCCCCGATGTGGGGGGTGAGCACGGTGGGGTGCCGTCGCGCGGCGAGCGCGGCGGACGGTCCACTCTCGCGCAGCATGCGGAGTGCGTCGGCGTCCACGACCACGGGCACCCCGGCCCCGAGGACGTCGACGAGCACCCGCTGTCCGTCGAGGTCGACTCCGAGCCCCGGCCCGACTGCCCAGGCCGTCACCCTCGGGACGCTTGCCGGAGCCTGGGTCGAGATCACGATGTCCCAGAACTCATCGACGAGCGACTGAGCCAGGCCGTCCGCACGATCGAGCACGTGGACCATCCCGACGTTGCCATGCCGTGCGCTGCCCGTCGCCATGAAGGCTGCCCCGCGATACGCCGGGCTGCCCGCCGCGATCCCGACAACGCCACGGGAGTACTTGTAGTCCTGCGCACCCGGCTCGGGCACCGCCATCGCGAGGTCCGCATCATCGAGGACCTGCACGCGGGGGGGCGGCAGGCGGTCCCCCAGGCCGATGTCCACCACGACCGTCGCACCCGCGAAGTCGCGGCCCGGCGACAGCACGAGCCCGGGCTTGAGGCAGCCGAAGGTGACTGTCACGTCGGCGTTGACGACAGCATCACGATCCGCGACGGCACCGGTGTCCGCATCGACTCCGGAGGGGATATCTGCTGCGATGACCAGCGCGCCCGACCGCTGCGCCCACTCGGCGCATGTCGCCCCGAGGTCCCGAAGCGCACCGCGCCCGCCGATCCCGACAAGGCCGTCGATCACCAGGTCGGCTCGCCGAATCTCCTCCTCGGGGTTTCGGGCGACCACGCCGCCGGCAGCGACGAATGCGCTCAGTCCCTGGTCATGGCAGCGATCGGCTGTCATGATCGCCGCGACGCGCATCCCCCGCGCGGCGAGCCGCGCACCGGCGAAGAGCGCGTCCCCGCCGTTGTTGCCGCTGCCGATGAGCAGCACCGCGCGAGCGCCGGCGATCGGCAGTCCCAGATCACGCAGCAGGCCAGCGACCGTGTCCGCGAGCCCGGTGGCCGCTCGATCCATCAGGGCGCCGTCGGGCAGATCGGCCATGACGGCCTCTTCGGACCGACGCACCTGGGCGACGTCGTACACCGACCGCATGGCGAGACAGCCCTACTCGACGGTGACGGACTTGGCGAGATTGCGGGGCTGATCGACATCGTGGCCCTTGACCGTGGCCATCGCGCATGCGAAGACCTGCAGCGGGACTGTCGAAACGAGCGGCTGCATCAGCGTGGGCACGGCGGGCACGCGGAAGATCACGTCGGAGTAGGGCGTGACCGACTCGTCCCCCTCCTCGGCGATGACGATGGTGCGCGCGCCACGGGCGCGTACCTCCTGGATGTTGGAGATGATCTTGTCGTGCAGGGTCGCCCGCCCGCGGGGTGAGGGGACGATGCAGACCACGGGCACGCCCTGCTCGATGAGGGCGATCGGACCATGCTTGAGCTCGCCCGCGGCGAAGCCCTCGGCGTGCATGTAGGCGAGTTCCTTGAGCTTGAGTGCGCCCTCGAGCGCCACGGGGTAGCCGACATGCCGGCCGATGAACAGGACCGACGTCGCGTCGACCAGCTCACGGGCCAGTGCCTGCACGCCCTCGCTGGTGTCGAGGACGAGATCGACGGCCTGGGGCATGTCCGACAGGTCCGTGAGCACGCTGCGGATCTCGTCCCCGAACATGTTGCCGCGCACCTGCGCCAGGTAGAGCCCGACGAGGTAGGCGGCGATGATCTGCGTGAGGAACGCCTTGGTGGACGCGACGGCGATCTCCGGCCCGGCATAGGTGTAGAGGACAGCGTCGCATTCGCGCGGGATCGTCGACCCCACGGTGTTGCAGATGGCGAGCGCCTTCGAGCCCTGCTCCCGCGCGTAGCGCAGGGCCATGAGGGTGTCCATCGTCTCCCCCGACTGGGAGATGGCGATCGTCAAGGTACGTCCATCGACGATCGGGTCGCGGTAGCGGAACTCGCTCGCGAGCTCGACGTCGACCGGGATGCGGGTCCAGTGCTCGATGGCGTACTTCGCGACCAGGCCCGCGTGGTAGGCCGTGCCGCAGGCGACGACGACGATCTTGTCGATCTCGCGCAGTTCCGCGTCGGTCAGCCGCATCTCGTCGAGGTGGAGCCGACCGTCGCGACCGACGCGACCGCGCAGCGAGTCGGCGACCGCCTTGGGCTGCTCGGCGATCTCCTTGAGCATGAACAGGTCGTAGCCACCCTTCTCCGCGGCGGCCGCATCCCAGGTGACGGTGAAGGGCTTGGCCTCGACGACCCCTCCATCGAAGTCGGTGACGATCACCTCATCGCGGGAGATCTGCACAACCTGGTCCTGGCCGAGCTCGAGGGCCTCGCGGGTGTGCGCGACGAATGCGGCGACGTCGGAGGCGAGGAAGTTCTCGCCCTGCCCGAGGCCCACGACGAGCGGGGAGTTGCGGCGAGCTGCCACCACGACATCGACATCGTCGGCGACGACGGCGACGAGGGTGAAGGCGCCCTCGAGCTGACGACAGGTGCGTCTCATCGCCTCGGCGAGGTCGCCGCCGGCTCGCGGGAGTTCCGCGGCGAGCAGGTGGGCCACTACCTCCGTGTCCGTCTCCGATGTGAGTTCGACACCCGAGGCCGTCAGTTCCTCGCGCAGTTCGGCGAAGTTCTCGATGATCCCGTTGTGGATCACCGCGACCGCACCGTCCTCGCTGACATGGGGATGCGCGTTGACATCGGTCGGACCGCCATGCGTGGCCCAGCGGGTGTGGCCGATGCCGATCGTGGCCGCCTCGAGTGGGTCCTCGCCGAGCAGGGACTCGAGGTTCGCGAGCTTGCCGGCCTTCTTGCGGACGTCCAGCCGATCCCCGGTGACCACCGCGACGCCGGCGGAGTCGTATCCCCGGTACTCCAGGCGACGCAGGCCCTCGACGACGACCTCCAGGGCCTGTTTCTCGCCGACGTAGCCCACGATCCCGCACATGGGTGCCAGCGTACGCCGTGAGCCTTCCTGACTCGGGTCGACCGACCGGGCCGGGCGCGCCCCCTCGGGCCTGCATGGGATCGACCTGCGTGACCGGAGATAGCGCCCGACGGCCGTGAACTACGCGACAATCGCCGCATGCTGAACCTGCGGGTCTACTGCCCGCGAGATCTCTCCGGTGAGGTCGAGCGCATCCTGCGAAGCGAGCCCTCCGTGGCGGCCCTGGCCGTCGTCCCCGGGGGAAGCCTGCGACCCCCCGGTGACCTCATCACCGCGTCGCTGCCTCGGACGACGACCGATTCGGTCATCGAGCGGCTCGTGGTGGCGGGAGTGGCGAAGTCCGGCATGATCGAAACATCGGATCTCACCGGCTGGGCGTCGAGCCCGGGTCTTGCCATCGAGGCGTCCCAGGCCCCGGATGACACCGATGCCGTGGTGTGGACCGATGTGGTCCAGGAGGCCTACGGAGCCTCTGCACTGACCTGGGGATTCCTCGCGTTCATGACGATGGCGACGTTCATCGCCTCTGTCGCGATCGTCCTCGACTCTCAGGTGCTCGTCATCGGCGCGATGGTGCTGGGCCCGGAGTTCGGTGCGGTCGCCGCACTCGGCATCGCGCTCGTCACCCGTCGCGTGCACCTGCTCGCATCAGCGCTGCGCTCGCTGGTGATCGGCTTCGCCGTCGCCATCGCCGTGACCACGGCCCTGTTCTCGGTCATGAGATGGCTCGGCTGGGTGGATCAGTCAGCGGTCGAAGGTCCACGCCCCTTCACCGAGTTCATCTACAGCCCGGACAATTGGTCCATCGTCATCGCCATCGTTGCCGGGGTTGCAGGTGTCCTGGCCCTGGTCACCGATCGCTCGGCGACGCTCACCGGCGTCTTCATATCGGTCACGACGATTCCCGCCGCCGGCAACATCGCCCTGGCAATCCCCTTCGGCGACTGGCAGGAGGTATGGGGCAGCGCACTGCAATTGGGCATCAACATCTGCGGCATGGCCCTTGCCGGGTGGGTCACCCTGCTGGTCCTGCGGCGGATGCGCCGGCGTACGGCGTCACGCAAGCAGGTGAAGCCCTAGAGCGCGAGGGCAGCGCGCACGCTGGCCGCGATCGCCTCTGCTGCTGCCTCGGCCTCGGCTTGCGTGGGGGCCTCGACCATGACGCGAACGATCGGCTCCGTCCCGGAGGGCCGCAGGAGCACACGCCCCGAGCCTCCCAGCGAGGCCTCGACGGTCTCGACCACGGCATTGACCTCGGCGCTCTCGCCGAGGCGCGACCGGTCCACACCGGAGACGTTGATGAGGACCTGGGGCAGTCGCGTCATCACCGAGGCCAATTCGCCCAGACTCGAACCCGTCTCGGCCATGCGGTCGAGCAGCGCGAGCGCCGTGAGGAGACCGTCGCCGGTCGTCGCGCGATCGAGGATCACGACGTGACCGCTCTGCTCGCCGCCGAGGGCGTAGCCGGCCGACCGCATCTCCTCGAGGACATATCGATCGCCGACCGCGGTGCTGACGACGTTGACGCCCTGCTCCCCCATGGCGAGGCGGAACCCGAGGTTGGACATCACCGTCGCCACCACCGTGTCCCGCGCGAGAGTGCCCCGGTCGCGCATCGCCAGGGCCAGGATCGCAAGGATCTGGTCCCCGTCGACCAGGTGGCCGTGAGCGTCGACCGCAAGGCAGCGGTCGGCATCCCCGTCGTGCGCGATGCCGATATCGGCTCCGTGCTCGATCACGGCAGCCACCAGGTCATCGGGGTGGGTGCTGCCACAGCTCTCGTTGATGTTCAGTCCGTCGGGTGAGGCGTGAATGGCGATGACATGGGCCCCGGCACGGCGCATGGCCTCCGGGGAGACCGTCGAAGCGGCTCCGTTGGCGCAGTCCACCACGACGGTGAGCGAGGACAGGGGCCGCTGGACGATATCGAGCACGTGGTCGATGTAGTCCTGGCTCGCCCTGTCGAGCCGGGTTACTCGCCCGACCGCCGCCCCGGTGGGGCGATCCCACGCCTCACCCAGGCGGGCCTCGATGGCGTCCTCGATCGCATCGTCGAGCTTGTGCCCGCCGCGGGCGAAGAACTTGATGCCGTTGTCCGGCATGGCGTTGTGCGACGCGGACAGCATGACGCCCAGGCTCGCACCATGGCGCGCGGTGAGGTAGGCGATCGCGGGTGTGGGAAGTACGCCGGCCAGCAGCACATCCATGCCGGCGCTGGCCAATCCAGCGACGACAGCCGCCTCGAGGAACTCCCCACTCGCGCGCGGATCCCTGCCCACGACGGCCGTCGGTCGAGAGCCGTCGACGACACCGGCACCAGCATCGCCGAGCACATGGGCCGCCGAGGCGGAGAGGGCGAGCGCAAGCTCTGCGGTGAGATCGCGATTGGCGAGTCCCCGCACGCCGTCGGTGCCGAAGAGGCGACCGGTCACGGCCTGCCGATCAGCGCTTGCTGTACTGAGGCGCCTTGCGGGCCTTCTTGAGGCCGTACTTCTTGCGCTCCTTCGCGCGCGGGTCGCGCGTGAGGAAGCCGGCCTTCTTCAACGGCGGACGGTTGCCCTCGAGGTCGATCTCATTGAGGGCGCGCGCGATGCCCAGGCGCAGCGCACCGGCCTGCCCGGAGACGCCCCCGCCGCTCATGCGCGCGATGACGTCGTAGCGGCCCTCCTGGCCCAGGGTGACGAAGGGCTCGTTGACCAGCTGCTGATGCACCCGGTTGGGGAAGTAGGTGTCCAGATCGCGGCCGTTGATGCTCCAGCGCCCGGTGCCGGGCACCAGGCGCACGCGAGCGATGGCCTCCTTGCGGCGACCGGTGGCCGCACCGGGTGCGGTGACCGCGGGACGCTCCGCGGCAGCGGCGGCGGACGACGGCGTCTCGCTGGTGTACTCCGACGGGATCTCCTCGTCGAAGACCTCGGCCTCGGATACGGTCACGTCACTACTTCCTTTCGCAGAGTGCGCCGGTGTCGCTACTGCGCAACCTGCGTGATGGTGTACGGGGTGGGCTTCTGTGCGGCGTGCGGATGATCGGGCCCGGCGTACACCTTGAGCTTGCTCATCTGCTGACGGCCGATCTTGTTGTGCGGGAGCATCCCGCGCACGGCCTTCTCGATGGCCCGACGCGGGTTGTTCTCCAGCAGCTCGGAATACGCGGTGGCGGTGAGACCGCCGGGGTAGCCCGAGTGGCGGTAGTCCCGCTTCTGCTCGAGCTTGCTGCCGGTGAGGGCGACCTTGTCGGCGTTGATGATGATGACGAAGTCACCCGTGTCCACGTGCGGAGCGAAGACCGGCTTGTGCTTGCCCCGCAGCAATTGGGCCGTCTGGCTGGCCAGTCGGCCCAGGACGACATCGGTGGCATCGATCACGAGCCACTCGCGCGTGATCTCGCCCGGCTTGGGGGTGTACGTACGCAACGGAACCTTCACTCGCTCAGGGGGCGCCCGGGGGCTCCCGATCGCGCCCGGGGGCGGGCACAACGACCGCCAAGGCTACCGGCAGGGCCCTGAGGGGGTCAAAACGGGCCCCAG
>JALQSY010000429.1 GCA_023264215.1 Candidatus Nanopelagicales bacterium | reverse complement strand
TTGCCGTCACAAGCCGTTCTTCTCGAACTATCGGCCGCAGTTCTATTTCCGGACGACGGATGTGACGGGGTCGGTGTCGTTGCCGGATGGCACCGAGATGTGCATGCCGGGTGACAACACGGAGATGACGGTGGAGCTCATTGCGCCGATCGCGATGGATGAGGGTCTGCGGTTCGCGATTCGTGAGGGTGGTCGGACCGTGGGCGCTGGTCGCGTCACGAAGATCCTGAAGTAGTCGACCTGGAGGTAGCCAACCCTCCCCGCTGACTCCGTGGTGGGCGGTGCGATCCACCGCCCACCACGAGATAGGCACCAGCAAGAACCGCACGAACCACTGACGCAGTACTGACGGAATAACGAGAAGAAGGACGGCAAGCCACCATGGCGGGACAGAAGATCCGCATCAGGCTCAAGGCCTACGACCACGAGGCGATCGACGCCTCGGCGCGCAAGATCGTGGAGACGGTCACCCGTACCGGCGCAAGCGTGGTCGGCCCGGTGCCGCTGCCGACGGAGAAGAACGTCTACTGCGTCATCCGCTCGCCGCACAAGTACAAGGACAGCCGCGAGCACTTCGAGATGCGCACGCACAAGCGGCTCATCGACATCCTGGACCCGACACCGAAGACGGTCGATTCGCTCATGCGGCTC
>JALQSY010000428.1:406-653 GCA_023264215.1 Candidatus Nanopelagicales bacterium | reverse complement strand
TGCTCGCCATTCGCGGTTACCACCTGGCTAATGGGGACACCCAGCGCACCATCTGTTTGATTCCTTCCAGTGCACACGGAACCAACGCAGCGTCTGCAGTTCTTGCGGGTATGAGCGTGGTTGTTGTTGCCTGTGACGAGGTCGGAAACGTTGACCTCGATGACCTGCGTGCCAAGATTGCCGAGCACGGCGACAAGCTCGCTGCTCTGATGATTACCTACCCCTCCACACATGGTGTCTACGAGCA
>JALQSY010000428.1:0-396 GCA_023264215.1 Candidatus Nanopelagicales bacterium | reverse complement strand
GCTGTGCCCGACATCACCGCAGCTGTTCACGCAGCTGGTGGTCAGGTTTATGTCGATGGTGCAAACCTCAACGCAATGACCGGTTTTGCTCGCTTTGGTGACTTTGGTGGTGACGTCTCACACCTGAACCTGCACAAGACCTTCTGTATTCCTCACGGTGGTGGTGGCCCCGGTGTTGGACCTGTTGCAGCCAAGGCACACCTTGCCCCCTACCTACCCAGTCACTTTGCGATCCAAAACCCACACCACGTGCTGGTTGAAGATGGCAAAGTCACCACGGTCACCCACGATGGTGTTCAGATCTCGGCGGCTCCCTACGGTTCACCAAGCATCTTGCCCATCTCGTGGGCATATGTGCGCATGATGGGAGAAGAGGGCATCCGCCAAGCAACAGCG
>JALQSY010000427.1 GCA_023264215.1 Candidatus Nanopelagicales bacterium | reverse complement strand
CACCGGCGCCGGCAAGATCGTGCAGACCGCCCGCGGACCCGTGTACTCGATCACCCAGCGGGCCGATCACATCTGGGAGACACTCTCGTCGGCCACCACCCGGAGCCGCCCCATCATCAACACCCGCGACGAGCCGCACGCCGACGCCGAGCGCTTCCGCCGGCTGCACGTCATCGTGGGCGACTCGAACATGAGCGAGACCACCACGATGCTCAAGGTCGCCACGACCGACCTCGTGCTGCGGATGATCGAGGCCGGCGTGTCGATGCGCGACATGACGCTCGACAACCCCATCCGGGCGATCCGTGAGATCTCGCACGACGTCACGGGCCGACGCAAGGTGCAGCTGGCCAACGGCCGCGAGCTGTCGGCGCTGGAGATCCAGGCCGAGTACTTCGGCAAGGCCGCAGAGTTCGTCGACCGCCACGGCCTCCACACGCCCACCATCACCCGTGCTCTCGACCTGTGGGAGCGCACCCTGAAGGCGGTCGAGTCCGAGGACCTGTCCCTCGTCGAGCGCGAGATCGACTGGGTCATCAAGTTCAAGCTGCTCGACCGCTACCGCACGGCGAACGGCCTGTCGTGGGCCGATCCGCGCATCGCGCAGCTCGACCTGGCGTACCACGACATCCGCCGCGATCGCGGACTGTTCTACCTG
>JALQSY010000426.1 GCA_023264215.1 Candidatus Nanopelagicales bacterium | reverse complement strand
CCCCCGGCGCTGCGATAGATACAGTCTACGCGCCGGGGGCCTTCGCTTGCCACTCGAGCGGTGGCGAAGAAAAGGAAAGAGCGCGGCGCGCAGGGCAGGGCGCAGGGCGCAGGACAAAAAGAGACGGCGCGCAGGGCGCAGGGCAAAAAGGCCTTGCGCCTTACTTGTTTGCGGCATACAATCAACACCAGGGCAGCAACGCCCTTTCAACATTGGAGCAAATCGCATGAAAAGCGGAATCATCTACAAGGGGCCAAGCCGGATTGACGGCGCGCCTATTGTGGTTCTTGCCACGTACTCGAACCGCAACACCAAGACGGGAGCCGTGGTGCAAACGTATATCTTGCTTGACGACGAAAACGTGAACCCGCTCGAAGCTTCGAAGACGGGTGCCGATGTCAGCATTTGCGGCACCTGCCCCCTGCGCGGTACGCCCACGACCGATCCCGATCGCAAGCAAGCGGTCGGACGCCGCTGCTACGTGAACCTAGGCCAGGGCGTCCTGATCGTCTACCGCGCATACGTCAATGGCGTATACCCCGATGCGCAGGACAGCGCAGCGCGCGCATCCATCGGACGCGGCCGCGTGGTGCGCGTTGGCACCTATGGCGACCCGGCCGCCGTGCCGGACCATGTGTGGACCGAGTTGCTCGCAGAAG
>JALQSY010000425.1 GCA_023264215.1 Candidatus Nanopelagicales bacterium | reverse complement strand
CATAGCGTTTGCCTTCAACAACAGGCATCGGTGTTGGCGGTTGCCAGTCAAAGTTCTCATCAAGAGTCCACGAGCCGTATGGTTGTGGTGCGATGAACACATCGTTCACAGGGTCATAGGTGTAGCCGATACCTGCATATTGTTTTCTGATGCGATGGTTATAACTTGTTCTGACGCACGGCTGTTTACGAAAATTGCCATACCAAACTTCGGGTGTCAGACCTTCTATGAGTTCGGTTTCGTCTACGCCGACTATCACTTCGGTGACTCGATGTTTATTCTCCTATGCCCACGACACGTTGCCTGTGCCTGCGGTAATTGTTGTTATTTTGTTTGAGCCACTTGTCGTTGTTGAACCTGTTAAACCTGCACCGATAGTGATTGTAAAAGCATCTGGGTAACGCAATATGACTACACCGCTACCGCCTGCGCCTGCATTACCAACGCCTGACTCATTTCTTGCACCGCCACCGCCACCACCCGTGTTTGCTGTGCCAGCCGTTGCGTTTGCTTGTTGAGTAGTGCCAGCACCGCCACCGCCAGCACCGCCAGCACCACCTGCACCGCCAGCCGCTTCACCGCAACCGCCACCACCACCAGCATAAGTAACGTTAGTTATAGATGATAATGAACCTGCGCCACCTGCACCACCTTGACCA
>JALQSY010000424.1 GCA_023264215.1 Candidatus Nanopelagicales bacterium | reverse complement strand
CGCACGCTGCAGCGCCACCTGCAGGCAGAAGAGATCTCGTTCCAATCGATCCTGATGGAAACACGCGAGAAGTTGGCTGTGCATTACCTACGCCAAGGCACCATCACAACGTCGGAGATCGCGTTTCTGCTCGGCTACAAAGACGTCACATCCTTCAACCGCGCGTTCCGGTCATGGACGGGGATGTCTCCGAAGGAAGCACGAGCGGAGCTCGTCGCGTAGTCAGCGGGCGGGGAACAACATCCCTGTTCGAACTGAGTGCGCGAGGGGGGAGTTGAACCCCCACGCCCTTTCGGGCACACGGACCTGAACCGTGCGCGTCTGCCTATTCCGCCACTCGCGCGCGCCGGAGAAGGCTAGCACGCGGAGGCCACCGGGCACGGGGCGCATAGCCTGGGTGCATGACCCGCATCGGCACCTCCGAACTGGAGGTATTCCCCCTCAATCTCGGCGGTAATGTCTTCGGTTGGACCGCCGACGAGTCGACCTCCTTCGCGATCCTCGATTCCTTCGTCGAAGCAGGCGGCAACTTCATCGACACCGCCGACGGGTACTCCCGCTGGGTACCCGGTCATGTGGGTGGGGAATCCGAGACGATCATGGGCCGGTGGATCGCCAAGCGCGGCCGCCACGACGACCTCGTCATCGCGACCAAGGGCG
>JALQSY010000423.1 GCA_023264215.1 Candidatus Nanopelagicales bacterium | reverse complement strand
TGCCTTCACCGATGCTCTCGCTCGCCAGGAGGCGGATCTCGCCCAAGCCCAGGCCCGAGGGGACGAACGTGCCGTTCGCAAACTCACGGAGTCCATCGAGAGCACCCGTGCGCTCTTGGAAGCCGCGCAGCGAATCGCCCGCTAGCGAACCCCTTCTGCCACTACACCCGATAGGCGTCGTAGACGCCTTCGACGGTCCGGACCGCCTTGAGCGCCGATCCCAAATGCTTGGGATCGGCCATTTCGAAGGTAAACCGGGAAGTCGCGATGCGATCACGCGTGGTCGCTACGGAAGCGCTGAGGATATTCACGTGTGTGTCCGACAGGGCCTTCGTCACATCGGCCAAGAGCCGCGAGCGGTCGAGAGCCTCCACCTGGATGTTGACCAGGAAGACACTCGAGGGGCTTGGCGCCCACTCGACCTCGACTTCGCGCTCCGGGTTTTGTCGAAGATTCGGCACATTCACGCAATCCTCACGGTGCACCGATACCCCCGAACCGCGGGTCACGAACCCCATGATCGGATCCCCGGGCACCGGGGTGCAACACCGTGCGAGTTTGACCCACAGGTCATCGACGCCCTTGACGATCACTCCCACATCGCGGGACTGCGAGGTACGCCTCCCCGGCCGGGGAGTGACCGCCTCGGCTGCATCGTCGGCCGCGCCGTCCAC
>JALQSY010000422.1 GCA_023264215.1 Candidatus Nanopelagicales bacterium | reverse complement strand
GCCGGGCTCCCACCGCCGCTGCGCAGGGCGCCTAGGCTGGGCGGGCCCCCGTAGTCCAATCGGCAGAGACGCCCGGCTTAAACCCGGTCCAGTGAGGGTTCGATTCCCTCCGGGGGCACACCCAGGTAAGCCCGACGGGGGCGGCTTGGCCCACCCGCCGGACCCCTCCGGCGGCACCATCGATCGAGGCACCCGGACGGCACTGCCGACCCCGCGCCGCGCTACGGGGCCTGGGCGAGATCCCGGGCGGTGGCCCAGATGCTGTCGAGCATCGGCTCGGTGAGCCGGCCGGTGAAGGTGTTCTGCTGGCTCGGGTGATAGCTGCCGACGAGCCAGCGATCCCCCACCTGCGCCGTGGCGCCATGGCCGAACGTCGGCCGCGGCGAGGGCACCGGCTCGCCGAAGTCGGCGAGTGCTCGCAGGACCGACTGCCACGCGAAGCCACCGAGGGCGACGAGCACACGGGGCGAGGTGAGTGCGATCTCGCGCACGAGCCACGGAGCGCAGGTGTCGCGCTCCTTCGGCGTCGGCGCATTGCCCGGAGGCGCACAGCGCACGGCGGCGGTGATCCTCACGCCGTCGAGTCGCTGCCCGTCATCCACCGAGACGGACGTCGGCAGCGCCGCAGCACCGACTCGATGCAGCGAGGCGAAGAGCCAGTCGCCGCTGCGGTCCC
>JALQSY010000421.1:287-683 GCA_023264215.1 Candidatus Nanopelagicales bacterium | reverse complement strand
CGCGGGAGGCGGTCGCCTCAGGGTGAGCAGACGCTAGTCCTCTGGCGAGCGGGATAGGCCCCATGTGACGGGGATCCGCCACGGTGAGGCTCGCGTGTTTGCCCCGGCGTGTCGCTGGAATTCGAACACCTGTTCGTCCTACTGTGAGGTCCGGCGCCACTCTCCACAGCCCCACCGGCGTCAGGAGCCACTGTCGGACCCCCGTCCTACGGTCGCTCCACCCAAGACCGACAGCGCCGGGGAGACCGGCGTAGCCCGACAGGGGCGGCTTGCCGTCCCGCCGGGCCCCACCGAAGGAGAGGCCATGGCCGCCAAGCAGCACACCCCCAATCCCACCGCGGTCCCCGCGAGCGATCGCGAGAAGGCCCTCGATGCGGCACTCGCCCAGATCGAGCG
>JALQSY010000421.1:0-277 GCA_023264215.1 Candidatus Nanopelagicales bacterium | reverse complement strand
CCGTCATCCCGACCGGCTCGATCGCCCTGGACGTCGCCCTCGGCATCGGCGGATTCCCCCGCGGGCGCATCATCGAGGTCTACGGCCCGGAGTCCAGCGGCAAGACCACCGTGGCGCTGCACGCCATCGCCAACGTCCAGGCCCAGGGCGGCATCGCGGCGTTCATCGACGCCGAGCACGCCCTCGACCCGACCTACGCCCAGCGTCTCGGCGTCGATCTCGACAGTCTCTACGTCTCCCAGCCCGACACCGGTGAGCAGGCGTTGGAGATCGCCGA
>JALQSY010000420.1 GCA_023264215.1 Candidatus Nanopelagicales bacterium | reverse complement strand
CCGACGAGTAGGACTGGAACTGGAAGCTACCGGAGGGAAAAAGCACCCCAAAAGGAATATCTGATGAACGCGCTAGCTCAGCGGGAATGTCGCAGGCCCCGGGACCCCCTGGCCTCTCCGAACTCCCACCTCCCTGACCAGAGCTGTCCCCTTGGCTGGGCCCTGTAGGTCCTTGTGGCCCGCCCTGGCAACCAGCAATCAACAGTGTGAAAGCCATCACAAGACTCATCACCAAACGCCGCGGCATCAGATAGTTCCTCTCAGAGTTGGTGCTCTCACGCTAGACAGAATGCAGGAACAACTCAAACACTCAAGAACCGGCAAAGCGAAAGCACCGTAGGAGGAGTAAAACCTTGGATGAATCTCGTGGGTCGGGCTGACAGGATTTGAACCTGCGACCCCTTGACCCCCAGGTCAGGCGCAGGTTGTTCGCGGCTGTTCGCTGGTGTTCGTTTTTCTAGTGTTTTCAGGGTGCGAACACTCACGAACACAGGCGAACATCAGCGGAAAGTGCTCAGGTGGGGAAAAACTAACGACTTCTTAAGCGAGCAGCTTGTCTCGAGACCGGGTGTTAGATTGAAGCAGTGATCCCTTACATAATTGCTATACAACTCGTTGACCTAGTTCTTCACTTAGCACTAGGCCTAATCGAATACGAGAGAATTGCGGCCAGCGTAATTGTGCT
>JALQSY010000041.1 GCA_023264215.1 Candidatus Nanopelagicales bacterium | reverse complement strand
TCGCCGAAGATGTTGACGGCGAGGCCCTGTCGACTCTCGTCGTCAACCGCATCCGCGGCACCTTCGCCTCGTGCGCCGTCAAGGCCCCGGCCTTCGGCGACCGCCGCAAGGCGATCCTGCAGGACATCGCGATCCTCACCGGGGCGCAGGTCGTCGCGCCCGAGGTCGGGCTCAAGCTCGACCAGGTCGGCCTCGAGGTGCTCGGTCACGCCCGTCGCGTCGTGGTGAGCAAGGACGACACCACGATCGTCGACGGTGGTGGCGACAAGCAGGCCGTGGCCGATCGCATCGCGCAGATCCGCCAGGAGATCGAGCGCACCGACTCCGACTGGGATCGCGAGAAGCTCCAGGAGCGTCTCGCCAAGCTCTCCGGCGGCGTCGTCGTCATCAAGGTCGGCGCGCACACCGAGGTGGAGCTCAAGGAGAAGAAGCACCGTGTCGAGGACGCCGTCTCCGCGACGCGCGCCGCGATCGACGAGGGCATCGTCTCCGGCGGCGGCACCGCTCTCGTGCAGGCAGCCAAGGCGCTCTCGGGCGACCTCGGCAAGTCCGGTGACGAGGCGACCGGGGTCTCCGTCGTGGCCAAGGCCGCGGTCGAGCCGCTGCGCTGGATCGCCGAGAACGCCGGCGAGCAGGGCTACGTCGTGGTGAGCAAGGTCGCCGAGCTCCCCGTGGGCCAGGGCCTCAACGCCGCCACCGGCGTCTACGAGGATCTCGTGGCCGCGGGCGTGATCGATCCGGTCAAGGTCACCAAGTCCGCGCTCACCAACGCCGCGTCCATCGCCGGCATGCTGCTCACCACCGAGGCGCTTGTCGTCGACAAGCCCGAGGAGGAGGAGCCCGAGGCCCACAGCCACGGCCACGGGCACCACGGTCACAGCCACTAGCCGCATCGTTTCACGAGTGGGCAGTTGTCCCGCCGCCTTCCCCTAGGCCGGCGCGCGACAACTGCCCATTCGGCGTTTCAGGTCGTTGCCGAGCCCGAGGTCTAGCCTGAGCCGCATGTCGACCGGGCCCGGCTCCGCGCAGCGCGCGGAGCCGGGCCCTTCGCCTGTCCGCGCTCGACCTCACGGTGCCGCGCTCTGGGCGCCACTGATCACCCTGTGGATCGTGTGGGGTACGACGTACCTCGGCACGTCGGCGATGGTGCAGTCGATTCCGCCATTGCTCGGCGCGGGATCGCGCTACCTGGTCGGCGCACTGCCGCTCGCCGTGATCGTGCTCATCGCGCGCGGGCCGCGGGCGTTCCGTCTCAGCGCGCGCCAACTGTCGGCGACCGCGGTCATGGGGCTGGGCATCATCGGCATCTGGGGCGCGATCGTGCCGCTGTCGCTGCAGCACATCCCCGGCGGCATCGCCGCACTCATCGCGGCGAGCGTGCCCATATGGGTCGTCGCACTCAAGGCGATGAGCCGTCAGCCTGTCGGCGGGCTCACGCTCATCGGCGTCGTCCTCGGCATCGGTGGAGTGGCGGCGATGATGCTGCCCGGCGGCATCGCGCCCCTGGAGGGCACGTCGCCCGAGGGCGTGCTCCTGTGGTCGCTCGCCATGGTGGGCGCAAGCATCTCCTGGGCGTTCTTCTCCTGGAGGTCGACGTCCCTCGACCTGCCGCGAGACACCGGCGTGCTCACGGTCTACCAGCTCGTGTGGTGCGGGCTGGGAATCATGCTCGTCGGCCTCATCGCGGGCGAGCGGGTCGACGTAGCGGCGTACACGTCCGCGAGCCTGACCGGCTGGGTGTGGCTCGTCATCGCCTCGTCGATCGGCTACGCGTCGTACACCTTCCTCATCGCGCGCGCGCCGTTGCCGCTGGTGTCGACCTTCGCCTTCGTCAACCCCGCGGTCGCGGTGCTCCTGGGCTGGCTGCTGCTGGGCGAGCCCATCTCGCGCAGCGTGATCATCGGGCTCGTCGTCGTTCTCGCGGGGACCGCGCTCGTGGTGCTCGCCGATCGCCGAGCGACCGAGCCCGGCACTGCGTCAAAAAGCCCCACCCGGATCGCGGATGGGGCCCTTTGAGCTCGTGGTGTCAGACGGCGGTGGCCAGGCGACGACGCTGCTGCTGGTAGACCGCCTCGCGGTCGTCCTCGCTCATCCCGCCCCAGACCCCGTAGGGCTCGCGCACGGCGAGGGCGTGGGCCGCGCACTGGGCTAGCACGGGGCAGGTCGCGCAGACGGCCTTGGCGGCGCGCTCGCGAGCCTCGCGGGCCGGGCCGCGCTCGCCCTCGGGATGGAAGAAGGTGTCGGGGTCCTCGCCTCGGCACGCACCCTGCAGCTGCCAGTCCCAGATGTCGGCATTCGGTCCGGGGAGCCGTGAGATGTCTGCCATGCCTGCCTCCTTGCCCGTAGGGGTCCCGTGAGGGATACCTCAACCTAGCAAGCGCGCCAGAAGTTGGTCAAGAGGTCTAGTTGAACAATTTCTGACCGGTTTTGCCCCGAGGGGGGACTGTCAGGGGCAGGTCGGGGCTGGCCGGGCCGTTTGCGCACGTTACCGGGACATTCCGGCCCCAAAACTCCCCCTACGTGCGCAAGACGCCGGTGGCCGGACGCTCAGGATGCGCTTGCCGGGATGAGGCGGAGAATGGCGTTATGTCCACGGGGCCTGATCAGACCTCGGCCCCCGCTTCGGGGCCGGTTCCTGGCCTGACCGTGGCCGCCGTGGCCCGGCGGCTGGGAGTCGCCCCCGCGACGCTTCGGACGTGGGACCGGCGCTACGGCCTCGGCCCGAGCCAGCACTCGGCGGGGTCGCATCGCAGGTACACCCCCTCGGACATCGCCCGCTTGGAGAGCATGCGTCGCCTGGTGCTGTCGGGCGTCCCGCCGGCGGAAGCCGCGCGCGTGTCGCAGGAAACCGATCTGGCCCCCTTCTCCGGCGGCGAGGGCACGGGGCCCGAGATCGACACGGCCGCACGCCAGGGCGGCGGTCACGTCGTCGCCATCCCGGGCGGTACGCCGAATGCGCGGGGGCTCGCGCGCGCCGCGGTGGCGCTGGACGCCGATTCGTGTCGGAGCATCGTGGGGGAGACCCTCGACCGTCGCGGCGTCGTGTGGGCCTGGGATCACCTCGTGGCGCCTGTCCTGGTCGGCATCGGCCAGAAGTGGGAGCAGTCGGGTCGCGGTATCGACGTCGAGCACGTGCTCTCGGAGGCGATCCAGGCCGAGTTCAGCGAGCGCGTCAGCAAAGCGCCGGCGACCTCGCCCGCGTCCGTCATCCTCGCGGCGGCCCCGGGCGAGCTCCACGTCCTACCGATGTGGGCCCTCGCGGCTGGACTGGCCGAGAGGCACGTCGCGATCCGCATGATGGGCGCGCGCACTCCTGCCGATGCACTCGGCCAGGCGATGCGCCGCACGGGTCCGGGCGCGGTGCTCGTGTGGTCGCAGACGCGTGAGACCGGCGACCCCGGTGCGCTCATCGACCTCCCCGATCTGCGGCCCGAGCCCCTGGTGCTCCTCGGTGGTCCCGGCTGGTGGCCCGGGGAGACCCCGCGCGGCCAGCGGGTCTCGGACCTCTCCGAGGCCATCACGTTGCTGTCGCGTGCTGCCGGCGCATGACGCGTCGGCAGTCGATGTGACGCAGCCCGACTCCGCTGCCCTCTGGCAGCACGCGGTGGACCTCGGCGCGCAGGGGTCGTACGCCGAAGCCGAGCAGCACGCCGTCGCGATCGGAGAGCGGGTCGATCGGTGGTCCTCGCTCGCGCTGTCGACGCGGGCGAGCCACCTGCGGCAGGTGGGAGCCCCTTCGATCGCACTCGACCAGCGTGCGGCGGACTGCGCCGTCGACGACGAGAGCAGTGCCGACGCCCTCGTCGGGCTCGCAGCTGACTGCGTCGCCATGGGTGACGTCGACCCGGCCGTCTCCTGGCATGTTGAGGCCGCGAGGGTCGCTCGCGACTGGCGCACCAGGACGCGCTGGCACTGGGTCGGGGCGGAGATCGCCATGCTGACCGGCGACCGGACCATGGCGCGCGAGCATGCGCGCAGGGCGGTGCTCACGAGCTCGGGCCGATCCGATCGCCACCACGCGAAGTCGCTCATCGTGGCCTGCGCCACGAGCGGGGACCTGGCCGGGATGGACGCGGTGCTCGATCTGGTGACCGTCCGCGGGTGGCACACGCTCGTGTGGCCCCTGGCCCTCGTCGTCGCCGACCATGCGGATGAGCGTTCCGGCGCCTGGGCGGAGCACGCGTGGGCCGCTGGTGCACGAGCGACCCATGTGATCGAGCAGGGCCTGCCGCCCCGGCTCGTGGACACCTGGCGGTCCCATCCGGGCGTGCAGCGGCTGCGGGCGTCGGACCGCCCTCTCACGAGCGAGTAGCCTGACGCCATGTCGGATGGACCCTCGCTCCCCGAGCCCTTCACCTACCTCGGCCTCACCTTCGACGACGTCCTGCTGCTGCCGGCCGAATCCGATGTGGTGCCGAGCGAGGTGGACACCACGAGCCGATTGACGCGCAACATCAGCGTGCGGGTGCCGTTGCTCTCCAGCGCCATGGACACGGTCACCGAGGGCCGCATGGCCATCGCGATGGCGCGCCAGGGGGGAGTCGGCATCCTCCATCGCAACCTGTCGATCGAGGATCAGGCGACCCAGGTGGACATGGTGAAGCGATCCGAGGCCGGCATGGTGGGCAATCCCATCACCTGCGGACCCGGCGACACGCTCGCTGAGGTCGATGCGCTCTGCGGCCGCTACCGCGTCAGCGGGGTTCCTGTCGTGGACGACGCGCAGGTGCTCCTGGGGATTATCACGAACAGGGACATGCGCTTCGAGGACGACATGTCGCGTCCGGTCCACGAGGTCATGACGCCCATGCCGCTCATCACCGCACCCGTGGGAGTCGACCCCGAGGAGGCGTTGCGCATCCTCGCCAAGCACAAGGTCGAGAAGCTCCCTCTCATCCACCCGGACGGGCGTCTCGGTGGCCTGTTCACCGTGAAGGACTTCGTCAAGTCCGACAAGTACCCGCTCGCCACCAAGGACGTCGACGGCCGCCTCATCGTGGGCGCCGCGGTCGGCGTCGGACCGGACGCCGAGAAGCGCGCGCATGACCTCATCGATGCGGGTGTCGACCTCCTCGTCGTGGACACAGCCCATGGGCACTCGCGCGCCGTCGTCGAGATGGTGGCCCTGCTCAAGAGGACGACGTCGGTCGACGTCGTCGGCGGCAACGTCGCCACGCGCGAGGGTGCCATGGCGCTGGTCGAGGCGGGTGCCGACGGGATCAAGGTGGGCGTCGGGCCGGGGTCCATCTGCACGACCCGGGTCGTAGCCGGCGTCGGCGTACCGCAGATCTCCGCGATTTACGAAGCGAGCCTTGCCGCGAGGCCGGCCGGCGTACCGATCATCGGGGACGGCGGGGTGCAGTTCTCGGGCGACATCGCCAAGGCCCTCGTCGCAGGCGCTGACACCGTCATGGTGGGCAGCCTGCTCGCAGGCTGCGAGGAGGCACCCGGCGATGTCGTCTTCGTCAACGGCAAGCAGTTCAAGGCCTATCGCGGCATGGGCTCGCTCGGGGCGATGCAGTCCCGCGGTGAGGCCCGGTCGTTCTCGAAGGATCGCTACTTCCAGGACGACGTGCTCAGCGACGACAAGCTGGTCCCCGAGGGCATCGAAGGCATGGTCCCCTATCGCGGGCCGCTCTCCGTGGTCGCGCACCAGTTGATCGGCGGACTGCGCGCGTCGATGGGCTACTCGGGGGCCTCGACGATCCCTGAGTTGCACGCCAAGGGCCGCTTCGTGCGGATCACGGCGGCGGGCCTGAAGGAGAGCCACCCGCACGACGTCGTGATGACGGTCGAAGCCCCCAACTACCACTCGCGTTAGGACAGTCGTGGCTGAGATCGAGATCGGGCGTGGCAAGCGCGGTCGCATCGCGTATTCCCTGGACGAGGTCGCGATCGCGCCGAGCCGGCGCACCCGGGATGCGGATGAGGTGTCCACCGCGTGGCAGATCGACGCCTACCGATTCGAGGCACCGATCATGGCGGCGCCGATGGACTCCGTCGTGTCGCCGGAGAGCGCTGCGGAGCTCGGACGCCTCGGCATCCCCGCCGCCTTGAATCTCGAAGGCCTCTGGACGCGCTACGCCGATCCCCTCCCAGTGCTCGAGCAGGTCCGGCGGACCCCCGAGCACGAGGCGACCGCCTTGCTGCAGCGGCTCTACGCCGATGCGCCGGTCGATGACGACCTGGTCCGCGACCGCATCGCGCAACTGCGCGGTGCCGGGACGACCGTCACGGTCGGAGTGTCGCCCCAGGGCGCGTCCCGGCTGGCCCCTGTCGCTGTCGCCGCGGGGATCGACATCCTCGTGATCCGCGGTACGACGGTCTCGGCCGAGCACGTCTCCTCCGACGGTGCACCGCTCAATCTCAAGACATTCATCTACGACCTCGAGGTGCCGGTCATCGTCGGCGGCTGTGCGACGTACCAGGCAGCACTGCATCTCATGCGCACGGGCGCCGCTGGCGTCCTGGTCGGATTCGGCGGCGGCGCAGCGCACACGACATCGGATGTCCTGGGGATCCGGGTGCCGATGGCGAGTGCGATCGCCGACGTTGCCGCTGCTCGACGGGACTACCTCGATGAGTCGGGTGGACGCTACGTGCATGTCATCGCGGACGGGTCGGTCGGCTCGTCCGGCGCGCTGGTCAAGGCGATCGCCTGCGGGGCTGACGCTGCCATGATCGGCTCGCTCCTCGCCCGCGCGAGCGATGCCCCGGGCGCGGGCATCCACTGGGGCGCCGAGGCGTGGCACCCGCGACTCCCGAGGGGCGAGCGCAAGGACCTCGGGGTCGTCGGGACGTTCGAGCAGATCCTCTGCGGCCCATCGACGCATTCGGACGGCTCGGCCAATGTCATCGGGGCGTTGCGCAAGGCGATGGCCACCACGGGCTACAGCGACCTGAAGGAATTCCAGCGGATCGACGTGGTGCTGGACCCGCACTGAGGTCGGACGGCTTGCGCTCAGTGCGCACTCGTCGTGAATCACCGAGTCGGGGGAGGATAATGGTCTCGTGACCGAGGCTGATGACCGCCTGAACCACGCATCGCGCGCTGAGGCGATCGCGGTAGCGCGCGAGCATCGTGCTGACGTCGTCGTCATCGGAGGCGGCGTCGTCGGTTGCGGCGCGGCGCTCGACGCCGCTGCCCGGGGCCTGTCCGTGGTGCTGATCGAGCAGAGCGACCTCGCCGCTGGCACCTCATCTCGCTCGTCCCGCCTGGCCCACGGCGGCCTGCGCTACCTCGAGCAGCGCGAGTTCTCCCTGGTGCACGAGGCACTGACCGAGCGAGGCCTGCTTCTCGATCGCCTCGCGCCCCATCTGGTGCGCCCGGTGCCCTTCCTCTTCCCGGTCGGGCGCAAGTGGGAGCGGCCCTACGTCGCATCCGGAGTCCGGCTGTACGACGTCCTCAGCCGCATCGGCAGCTACGGGGGCACGATGCCCCGGCCCAAGAGCCTGAACGTCGACGAGGCCAAGGAACTCGCACCCGATCTCGATGCCGGGGAGATCGCCGGCGCCGTGCGATTCCATGATGCGCAGATCGATGACGCTCGGCACACGGTCGCGGTCGCCCGCACCGCAGCCTCCTTCGGTGCACGCATCCTCACCCGTACCCGCGCGGAGTCGCTGGTGATCGACACCGATGGCCGGGTGACGGGGGTCAACGCGCATGATGAGATCACGGGGGAGGACTACACGATCCGATCGCGGGTCGTCATCGCCGCAGCCGGAGTCTGGACGGACGAGGTCCTCCACATGGTCGATCCGACGGCACCTGATCGCGTGCAGCAGAGCCGCGGCGTTCATCTCGTCGTCCGCGGGGATGCCATCCGGTCCACGACCGCGATCATCGCCCGCACGGCCGCGAGCGTGCTCTTCCTGCTCCCTTGGGGAGGCGACTGGATCGTCGGCACCACCGATACCCCTCGCGAGGCGGATGAGAGCCTCGCTGATCCGGTGGCCACCGAGGACGAGATCGCCTACCTGCTCGGACAAGCCAACAGGTGGCTCGCCCGTCCGCTGCGCCGCGAGGATGTCATCGCGACGTACGCCGGCTACCGGCCACTGGTGGCGGAGGAGTCCGCCGAGGCCACGACGCAGGTGTCCCGCGAGCACGTGATCTTCCATCCGGCCCCCGGGCTCATCTCCATCGCGGGAGGCAAGTACACGACGTACCGCGTCATGGCGGCCGATGCTGTCGATGCTGCGGTGGCCGAACTCGACGACGAGGCGATTTTGGCTAGCACCACCGCCGAGATCCCTCTCGTCGGTGCCGTGGGCTTCGCCGACCTGTGGGCTGATCGCGCGAGTCTGGCGGATAGGTGGGACCTGCCGGTGACGACAGTCGAGCGTCTGCTGCGTCGTCACGGATCGCGCGTCAGCGAGGTGTTCGATGTCATCTCGGCCGATCCCGCGATGCGGCAGCCGCTGCCGCCCGAGGGCCGTCACATCGCCGCGGAGGCTGTCGTGGCGGTCACCCACCAGGGCGCGCTCGACCTGGAGGACGTGCTGGTCCGCCGCCTGCGGCTCACCGCCGAGTCCCCGGACGCGGGCCGCGCGGCAGCGGCAGCGGTCGCACCCCTGGTCGCCCCGCTGCTCGGCTGGGATGGCGCCCGCATGGCCGAGGAGATTGCGACCTACTCCGATCGCCATCCGCTCGTACGCGCGTAGGCTCGCCCCATGAGCATCATCGCCGCGCCGCCGGCAGCCTCAGCCCTCATCGCCCACCTGGCCGTCGGCCCCGACGCTGACACCCGGGAGGTGCGCGCCCCCTTCACCGGCGAGGTCCTCTACCGCCTGCCCCTGGCCACCGAGTACGACGTCGCGAGTGCCGCCGCTCGGGCGCGCTCGGTGCAGCGCGAGTGGGCGGATCGGCCGGTGCGCGACCGAGTGCGCATCATGCGCCGCTTCCATGACCTGGTGATCGCCAAGCGCGACGAGGCGCTCGACCTGCTCCAGTGGGAGGTCGGCAAGGCACGCGCCGACGCATTGGAGGAGGTGCTCGACGTCGCCGTGGTGGCGCAGTACTACACCCGCAAGGCCCCGAGCCTGCTGAAGTCTCGCCACGTGCGCGGCGCACTGCCGCTACTCGTAGGTGTCGAGGAGATCCGCAAGCCGGTCGGGCTGGTCGGCATCATCGCGCCGTGGAACTACCCTCTCACCCTCGCCGCCAGCGATGCCCTCCCCGCGCTGCTCGCGGGCAACGGAGTCCTGCTGAAGCCCGACCCCCAGACGACCCTGGTCTCCGCATGGGTGCTCGAGCAATTGCTCCGTGCGGGGTTGCCCGATGGGCTCATGGCGATCCTCCCGGGCGAGGGTCCGGTCGCGGGGCCGCTGGTCATCGACGCCGTCGACCACGTCATGTTCACCGGGTCCACGGCGACGGGTCGTGTCGTGGCGGAGCGCTGCGCGAAGCGTCTCATCGAGTGCACGCTGGAACTCGGTGGCAAGAACGCGATGATCATCAGGGCAGATGTCGACCCTGCGAAGGCCGCCGAGACAGCGGTGCGGGCTTGCTTCGCCAATGCCGGGCAACTGTGCATCTCCATGGAGCGGATCTACGTCAACGCGGCTGTCTACGACGCGTTCCTCGCGCACTTCATCCCGCGAGTGCTGTCGATGCGCATCGCCTCCGGGCCCGGCTGGGACGGCGACATCGGCTGCCTCATCTCCCCGGCGCACCTCGACCGCGTGCGTTCCCACGTCGATGACGCCGTCGCACAGGGAGCGACCGTCCTCGCCGGCGGACGCGCCCGTCCCGACATCGGGCCGCTGGCCTTCGAGCCGACCGTGCTGGCGGGCGTGACAGAGTCGATGACCCTGTGCCGCGAGGAGACCTTCGGTCCGGTGGCCGCGGTCTACCCGGTGATCGATGACGAGGAAGCGGTGCGCCGTGCCAATGACACGACGTACGGCCTCAATGCCTCCATCCTCACCCGCGACCTGCGTGCCGGGCGTCGGCTGGCGCGACGACTGCGCACCGGGTCGGTGAACGTCAACGAGGGCTACGCCGCCTCGTGGGGTTCGACCGCCGCGGCGATGGGGGGCGTGGGCGACTCCGGCCTGGGCCATCGCCATGGTGAGGGCGGGCTGCTGAATTACACCGAGCCCCAGACCATCGCCACCCAGCGACTCCTCGGGTTCGGCCCCCAACTCGGCCTGGACGCGCGACGATGGGGCAGCTTCCTCGCCACGGCGGTGGGGACGATGGGCAGGCTGCGGCTCTAGGCTCGGTTCAGACGACGAGGAGGAGGGGCTATGGCGGGATTCGACTACGACGTCCTCGTCGTGGGCTCGGGATTCGGTGGCTCGGTCGCTGCGCTGCGACTCTCGGAGAAGGGCTACCGCGTCGGCGTGCTCGAGGCCGGACGTCGCTTCACCGACGCCGACTTCCCGAAGACCTCGTGGCGTCTGCGCCGTTTCCTGTGGGCACCCGCCCTGGGATGCACGGGCATCCAGCGGATCCACGTGCTCAAGGATGTCGTCGTTCTCGCGGGTGCAGGTGTCGGCGGGGGCTCGCTCGTCTACGCCAACACGCTGTACGTCCCGCCCAAGCGCTTCTTCGAGGACAAGCAGTGGGCTCACATCACCGACTGGGCCGGTGAGCTGGCGCCCTACTACGACCAGGCCTCGCGCATGCTCGGCGTCGTCACCAATCCGACGATGACGCCGAGCGACGAGGTGATGAAGGCCGTCGCCGACGAGATGGGCGTGGGTCACACATTCCAGATGACCCCGGTGGGCGTGTATTTCGGAACACCGGGTGTCACCGCACCGGATCCGTACTTCGGTGGCCGCGGGCCTGCGCGCACCGGGTGCATCGAGTGCGGAGAGTGCATGACCGGCTGCCGATGGGGTGCCAAGAACACCCTGCCCAAGAACTACCTGCACTTGGCCGAGTCCGCCGGAGCGGTGGTCCACCCGCTCACGACGGTGACCTCGATCGAACCCCGTCCTGGCGGCGGCTACACGATCACCACCAAGCGCACCGGCAGCCTGTCACGTCGCACGCGGACCTTCACGGCTGAGCAGGTCGTCATGGCCGCCGGCACCTACAACACCCAGAAGCTCCTGCACCGCATGAAGGATGAGGGCAAGCTCCCGCGCCTGTCGCGGATGCTCGGGAGGCTGTCGCGCACGAATTCCGAATCGATCCTCGGCGCCGTGGCGAGGTCTCCGAAGGCGGACTACACGCGCGGCGTGGCGATCACCTCGAGCTTCTTCCCCGACGACGTCGGCACGCATGTCGAGCCCTGCCGCTACGGCAAGGGCTCCAACTCGATGGGCCTGCTGCAATCGGTCATCACCGTTCCCCGCCCGGGCGAGCCACGGTGGCGCACCTGGACCAAGGAGCTCTGGCGTCAGCGCGCAAACGCGGCCTACCTGGTCAACGTGCGCAAGTGGAGCGAGCGCGCGGTGATCTCCCTCGTCATGCAGCCGGTCGACAACTCCCTCACGCTCACCGGCAAGCGGAGCCGCTTCGGCTGGCGTCTGGCGACGAATAAGGACGAGTCCAACCCGGCCCCGTCGTACATCCCGATCTCCGACGAGGTCGTGCACCGGATCGCCGACCAGATCGACGGCGTGGCCGGATCCAACGCCTTCGACAACTTCGACGCCGTGATGACGGCCCACTTCGTCGGCGGCTGCGTCATCGGTGCCGATGCAGAGACCGGTGTGGTCGACGCCTATCACCGTGCATTCGGGCACCCGGGTCTGCATATCGTCGACGGGTCGGCGATCACGGCCAACCTCGGCGTCAATCCGTCGCTGAC
>JALQSY010000419.1 GCA_023264215.1 Candidatus Nanopelagicales bacterium | reverse complement strand
CCCAATATCGTGAGTCATCGCGGAGCAGTTCAAGTTCCGCTGCGGTCCTGATCTCAAAGGGGCTCGACGTTCCGTTCCCGCTGGGAAAAGTCGTAGCGGGCGCAGCACACCCGCCACTGGCCAATGCGACTTCCGCAGGGGACGGGCCTATGACTGGCCCGGCCCAGCTCAGGGTAGCCAGCAGGGCCAGGGTCGAACCCCAGCGAACGCACTTGAGCATGCCTCCCCCTCGACACCGCGGGCGGCTCACATCCGACATTAACCCGCGAGGTCGGGGCTTGCTACCGCAGGGACACCCGCACCGGGAAGCGCTTGATGCCGTTGACGAAGTTGGAGCGCAGCCGCTCGACCGGCCCCGTGCGCTCCATGAAGTCGATCCGCGACAGCAGGTCCTCGAACATGATCGTGATTTCCATGCGTGCCAGCGAATTGCCCAGGCACATGTGGGGCCCGCCGCGACCGAATGCCATGTGCTCATTGGGCTTGCGGGTCACGTCGAAGACGTACGGATCCGGGAAAACCGACCCGTCGCGATTGCCGGATGCGAACCACGTGACGACCTTGTCGCCTTCCTTGATCGATGTGCCGTGCATCTCGACGTCGCGCGTCGCCGTGCGCCGGAAGTGATACACGGGGCTGGCGTAGCGCAGGAACTCCTCCACCGCCCACGGGATGAGCGAGGGATCCTCCT
>JALQSY010000418.1 GCA_023264215.1 Candidatus Nanopelagicales bacterium | reverse complement strand
GTAGGTGGACCCCCAACCGAGCATCAGGATCCGAGCGTCGCCATCAGGATCATCGACCTCGAGATCGGGAATTGTCTCGGCAATGGCGTCGACCTTCGCTTGGCGCAGCCGCACCATGTGATCGTGGTTTTCGGGATCGTAGGAGATGTTGCCCGTGCCGTCGGCCTTCTCCAGCCCGCCGATGCGGTGTTCGAGTCCGGCCGTGCCGGGAATCGCCCAAGGCCGGGCCAGGGTCTGCGGGTCGCGCAGGTAGGGCCAGAACTCCTGCGTGCCGTCGTCGTTCGTGTGGTTGGGCGCGGTGGCGAATGCCGGGTCGATCTGCGGGAGATCTTCGATCGAAGGTATGCGCCAGGGCTCGGAGCCGTTGGCCAGGTAGCCATCGGAGAGTAGGAATACCGGGGTTCGGTAGGTAACCGCGATGCGGGCGGCTTCGAGAGTGGCATCGAAGCAGTCGGCTGGGCTTTGGGGCGCCACGATTGGCACGGGCGACTCGCCATTACGACCGAACATCGCTTGCAGCAGGTCGGATTGTTCGGTCTTGGTGGGCAGACCGGTTGATGGGCCACCGCGCTGGACGTCGATCACGAGTAGCGGCAATTCGAGCGAGACGGCGAGGCCGATGGTTTCGGACTTCAATGCGATGCCGGGTCCGGAGGTGGTGGTCACGGCGAGCGACCCGCCGTACGAAGCACCGAGG
>JALQSY010000417.1 GCA_023264215.1 Candidatus Nanopelagicales bacterium | reverse complement strand
CCCTGCCGTCCCTGCTTGCGCTTGCGCCAAATCGCCAATGCCGCCCAGCGTTGGTGCCAGCCCTGCGGCGACGTTCCGCGCGCCTTGGATTGCTTCCGTTGTGCCCAGCCCTGCTTGCTGTGCCGCGGCGGTGGCCGCCTGTCCACCCGTAAAGGCTGCGCGCTGGCCAAGGGCTGCGCCCTGCATTATGTCCGCGCGGCCCTGCGCGCCAGCCTGCCGGGCGCGCGCGGCGGCCAAAGCCGATCCCGCCTGCGCGGCGCGCTATACCGCGCGCGGCAACCTCGTCGCGGTGGTGTCCAACGGAACGGCGGTGCTGGGGCTGGGCAACATCGGCGCGGGCGCCTCGAAGCCGGTGATGGAGGGCAAGGCCGTGCTGTTCAAGCGCTTCGCCGACGTCGATTCGATCGACATCGAGCTGAAGACCGAGGACGTTGACCGCTTCATCGACGCGGTCGAGCTGATGGAGCCGAGCTTCGGGGGCATCAACCTGGAGGATATCAAGGCGCCCGAATGCTTCATTATCGAGCAGACACTTCGGGAACGCATGAACATCCCGGTCTTCCACGACGACCAGCACGGCACCGCGATCATCACCGCCGCCGGGCTGATCAACGCATGCCTGCTGACCGGGCGCGCGCTGGGCGACATCCGCGTCGTCGTGAACGGCGCGGGCGCGGCGGCGATCGCGTGCACCGAGCTTATC
>JALQSY010000416.1:238-708 GCA_023264215.1 Candidatus Nanopelagicales bacterium | reverse complement strand
GGTTCGTTCCCACGCGGCAGGTTCTGGTCCCGAGGTGGAACGCGAAGTGATTCGCGCATTGATGCTGTTGCGTCTTTCCACCTTGATGACCGGTCGCACTGGAGTGCGTCCCATCGTGGCAGAAACCTATGCAGCCGTGATCAATGCCGGCATTACTCCTGTCGTTCGCGAGTACGGATCCCTGGGCTGCTCAGGTGACCTCGCTCCCCTGTCTCACTGCGCACTGGCCACCCTGGGCGAAGGCGATGTTCGCGACGCAGAAGGCGTGCTGATGCCCGCAGCAGAAGCGCTCGCTTCTGCTGGCATCACACCCCTCAAACTCGAGGAAAAAGAAGGCCTCGCCCTCATCAATGGCACCGACGGCATGCTCGGCATGCTGGCCCTGGCCATTACTGATCTCAAGATGCTAATGACCACCGTGGACATCTCCGCAGCCATGAGCATCGAAGGGCTTATGGGCACCGATAAGG
>JALQSY010000416.1:0-228 GCA_023264215.1 Candidatus Nanopelagicales bacterium | reverse complement strand
CTAACCTGCGCAACATCTTGGCTGACTCTCCTATCGTGCATTCCCACGCAGGCCCCGAGGATGGCCGCGTGCAGGATGCGTATTCCCTACGTTGCTCCCCCCAGGTTCACGGTGGCGCGCGCGACACCATTGCTCACGCTGAGATGGTGGCAGGCCGCGAACTCGCTTCCGCAGTCGACAACCCTGTCTTGACTGTTGATGGCCGCGTTGAGAGCAACGGTAACTTCC
>JALQSY010000415.1 GCA_023264215.1 Candidatus Nanopelagicales bacterium | reverse complement strand
GTGTCATTTCGGCGCGCAAAACCGAGCCAGCCCGACAGGGGCGGCTTGGCCGACCCGCCGGGCCAGCCCGACAGGGCGCGCGAGCGCGCTAGCCGCCGAGCAGCTTCTTGAGGTCATCGGGCAGTTCGAAGTCCGCGGTGGCCGGCGTCCCGGGCGTCGGCGACTCGACGGGCTTGAGGGCGTCCTCGCGCTCCTGGGCCGCTCGCTTGGCCGGGTTGCCGCTGCGGCCCTTCTTGGCCTTGGCGGGGGTCTTGCCCGAACGGCCCTTGGACTTCTTGCCGCCCCCTCCCCCGAAGCCGGGCATCCCCGGCATGCCGGGCATGCCTGGCATGCCTCGACCCCCGCGCATCTGTCGCATCATCTTCTGCGCCTCGCCGAAGCGCTCGATGAGCCCGTTGACGTCGCTCACCTGCGTGCCAGAGCCGCGGGCGATGCGCGCACGCCGGGAGCCGTTGAGAATCTTGGGGTCCTGTCGCTCCTGCGGGGTCATCGATTGGATGATCGCCGCCACGCGGTCGATCTCACGCTCATCGACCTGCTCGAGCGGCTCGGTTGCGAAGTGATCGGAGTGGCCATCGATGCTGAGGGCCCGATGCCCGACGATCTGGCTCGCGGGCTCGATGCCGACCCTGTCGCGTTCTTCACTCAGCCACGAGCCCACAACCCGACCGGGGTGTCGATGTCGAAGCGCCGAGCCGGCGAGATCGCTC
>JALQSY010000414.1 GCA_023264215.1 Candidatus Nanopelagicales bacterium | reverse complement strand
AGGCGAGCATCTCGTCGAGGTCGTCAACAGTCGATACCCGATCGAGCACTGGAAGGGCTCTGGCGCTCAGGGTCCCAGGGGCATGGTCGCTGCCTACTACTCCGCCAAGCCGCCTGGATACGACGAAGAGGTAGCGCAGATGATCGCCCGTGCGATGGAGAGGCAGATGAACTGATGGCTGCCGCAAAGATGACGGTGGTCGGTGACTACCGATCTGGCAATCTCCGCAAGGAAGCGCAGGCTGATCTCAACTACCTTGACCGTCAGGCCAAGGGCTTCTCGTCCTCGATCATGAAGTCCTTCGGGGGCGTCGGCGCTGCGCTCGGAGGCATGTTCGCCGCTGGTGCCGTCGTCGACTTCTTCAAGCAGTCCGCCGAGGCCGCGATGGAGGACGAGAAGTCGATGGTCGCCCTCGCCAGGGCGATGGACAACGTCGGCCTTTCAGCGGAGAACGCCAAGGCCGAGGGCCTGATCGCATCGATGATGCTGCAGACCGGCATCGCCGACGACCAGCTGCGACCGGCGTACCAGAAGCTGGTGACCGTCACCAAGGACGTGACCGAGGCGCAGGGCCTGCTGCAGACTGCCCTCGACCTCTCGGCCGCCGGATACGGCGACCTGGAATCCGCGTCCAAGGCGCTGTCAGCGGCTGCCAACGGCAACTTCACCGCCTTGCAGCGGCTCAAGGTCCCGATCGACCAGGCGGCACTGTC
>JALQSY010000413.1 GCA_023264215.1 Candidatus Nanopelagicales bacterium | reverse complement strand
CAGGATCGTGGCGGAAGCAAGCCCGGGTGGTGTGGCAAACCCGGTGTAGACCGCTGCGCGTTGGTGTGCATTCTCGCCATAGCGAAGCTCAGCACTCCGAGTGGCGTGGTAGCCAAGCGAGCTGCCTTCTGTCATCCACTGAGACACCGCGCTGTCGTAGCGGGCGGTGTGGGTGAAAGCCTCGCCAGCGAGCTCCCGCCTCCACTCGAGAGTTGTGCCACCCTCAGAGAGAGTTGCCACCAACGCCTCATAGCGAGAGGGACTGACGATAATCGCCACACTGTGATGGTTCTTCGCGGCCGCCCTCACCATGGCGGGGCCCCCGATGTCGATCTGCTCGATAATCTCCTCATCGCTCGCACCTCGGGCCAGAGTCTCCACAAAGGGGTAGAGGTTCACGATCACCCAGTCGATAGGGGCAATGTCTAGATCCTCCAGAGCAGAGAGGTGCTGGGGATTACGACGGTCAGCCAAGATTCCCCCGTGGATACTGGGGTGTAGGGTCTTCACGCGACCATCGAAGGCCTCAGCAAAACCGGTCACATCGCTGACCTCTTTCACCTCGATACCGGCATCCCGCAAGGTCTTGGCCGTCGAGCCAGTCGAGACGATTTCCACGCCCGCAGCGGAGAGCGCCTGGCCCAGGTCCACGAGCCCGGTCTTGTCGCTCACCGACACCAACGCCCGCCGGGGCATGATGCGCTCTGATGACAT
>JALQSY010000412.1 GCA_023264215.1 Candidatus Nanopelagicales bacterium | reverse complement strand
CGTCTACTACGGCGACTTCCTCGCCGTCGAAGGGGTCTCGCTCACGATCGAGCCCCGCACCGTGACGGCGTTCATCGGCCCGTCCGGCTGCGGCAAGTCGACGTTCATCCGCACGCTGAACCGCATGCACGAGGTCATCCCCGGCGCACGAGTTGAGGGTGAAGTGCTCATTGACGGCAAGAACCTCTATGACGCAGACGTTGATCCCGTGCTCGTGCGCCGCCAGGTGGGCATGGTGTTCCAGCGCCCCAACCCATTCCCCACAATGTCTATCCGCGACAACGTTCTTGCTGGAGTGAAGCTCAACAATTCTCGAATCTCAAAGACTGATGCGGATGAGCTCGTCGAGCGCTCGCTCAAGGGAGCAAACCTCTGGAAAGAGGTGCGCGACCGTTTGGACAAGCCAGGTTCTGGACTCTCTGGTGGTCAGCAGCAGCGTCTGTGTATTGCACGTGCCATTGCCGTCTCGCCTGAGGTCATCCTGATGGATGAGCCTTGCTCGGCCCTGGACCCCATCTCCACCCTTGCTATTGAGGACCTCATTGAGGAACTCAAGGCGAAGTACACCATCGTCATCGTGACCCACAACATGCAGCAGGCATCTCGTGTCTCTGACAAGACCGCCTTCTTCAACATTGCCGGCACCGGTGAACCCGGAAAGCTCATCGAGTTCGATGACACCACCACGATCTTCGAGAACCCTCACGTTCAGGCAACTG
>JALQSY010000411.1 GCA_023264215.1 Candidatus Nanopelagicales bacterium | reverse complement strand
AACACATCCTCGACAAAGGCGGCGAGTTCTCGCGCCTCATCGGAATCGTCAGCCGCTTCCGGCCGGAACGGAACGGCCCGCAACATCATCTGGATGGCATACAGCAGCGCGCCGATGACGGGATCGTTGTCCCCCATCTCGCGATACTTCTTCATCCCGCGCGAGCCGCGCAGCTCCGGCAGGAACTCGTCGCGGTCGAGCCCGTAGCGGTAGGACTCGCCAGCCGCGCCCAGCTCGGTCATGGCCTGGCTGATCGGGAGGCGGCGTTGTTGGGGAGTCTTTTGTGGCGCTCTAGCCATGACATGCTCCGCGCGCGATGCTGGTGATCCCGGTCCGCATAGTCTCTCCTACCACCGCATCGCCGGGCTAGAGATGGTCGTGGGGTCGATGAGGGTGATGTCGCTGAGCTTGATCCCGTCCTCGTTGCGATTGCGCTCGGCCGGGTCGATTTTCTGGCCGTAGCCCATCCACAGCATCAAGGTCTCTTGCCAGCGGGGCGTCACGCCGTCGGACGCGAGTGGCTTCTGCGCCCACGGGCCGATGCGGAGGTTGTAGTGGGGGCGGGGGTCCATGGCGGCGGGCGCCGTGATGTTGCCCCCCTCGTCCAGCACGGCGGGCGTGATGACCGGGTAGATCGGCCCGGCGATGTGGACGTGCTCGGCGGGCGTCAGCACTTCGGCCCCGTCGTCCAGCGTCACGCGAATGAGCAGGTGCCGCGACT
>JALQSY010000410.1 GCA_023264215.1 Candidatus Nanopelagicales bacterium | reverse complement strand
CGAATGATCTTCGGTTCTGGTCGAACTACCTGACGGACTACGCTGACTTCCTCGCGCCCGGCGTCGGTGGCGCGATGTCGCTGGACGAAGGTGCGCGCATTTTCACTCAAGGATTTGAGCAAGGCAACGCGGTCGACATGCTGATCGGCGGCGCGCTGACCACTCTCGGCGTGGCAGAGCTTGTGCCGCTGGTGCGCGGTCTCAGCGAGCCTGCTCGGATTGCGTTGACGGAAAGCCTGTCACCTGCCGCCAAGAACCTGCTGGCTGATACGATCGGCGCCAGCCGCGCAATTGCACAAGGCGACCGCGAGATGCTGATGGAGATATTCCAGCCTGCCGGCACGCCGCGCAGCTTGGGGGCGGCTGGTACTGAAATGGATCAAACTCTTGGAGGGCGCCAATAATGGCCATCGACCCCACAGCACTCGCCGAAGAACAGGTCCAGCGCCAGGCCCTCGAGGTGCAAGGCGCGCCGACCGAGTTCGCCCAAGGGCCGGAGCAGGCTGTGCGGATCGCTGGGCCGGCCGCTGAAGGCATGCGCGAGCTGCTGCGCAGGTTGGCGCCTAGCGTGCAGAGAGCGCGCCCCAGCGGCCAGCCTGTGCGCCCTCCGACGCCGCAGGAGATGGGTGTCGTCCCCGACCAAGGCACCCTGTCGCTGCGCGGCTCGGCGGCAGAGGCCGCGCCCGAGGTTCTGTCGGACGAAGGCGTGCGCCGGTTTCAGGAGA
>JALQSY010000040.1 GCA_023264215.1 Candidatus Nanopelagicales bacterium | reverse complement strand
CGCTGTCAACGAGGCGGTGACAACGATGGCGAGCACAGCGGCAAGGGCGGGGCGCTTCGTCACGCGATCACCCTACAAGGGCTAAAGCGCCCTGTGCCTTGGCTTAGACGAGAGGGGTATTGATCATGGCGAAGGCGGCGCTGGTGAAGTAGCCCCAGAGCTCGGCCTCGTCCTGCGGCTCCATGCCGCGAGCCTCGACGGCGGCCCGCATATGCGCTAGCCAGCGATCGTGCGCCTCCATGTCGACGACGTACGGCGAGTGCCGCATCCGGAGTCGGGGATGGCCCCGCAACTCGGAGTAGGTCGTGGGGCCGCCCCAGTACTGCTCGAGGAACATCCGCAGGCGCTCCTCGGCGGGGCCGAGGTCCTCGTCCGGGTACATCGGGCGGAGCACCGGGTCCTGGGCGACGCCGACGTAGAAGTCGTGGACCAGGGCAGTGAAGAACTCGTGCCCGCCGAAGCGCTCGTAGGGCGATACCTCGGCGGCGGTGTCCATCGCTCCATTCTGCATGGGGTGCACGGTCCCTGCCTCACCCGCCCGATGAGGGCTCAGGCTCCTAGGCCGGCTGAGTGATGGCATCGCCCACGTTGTCGATCACCGCGCGGAAGTCGACGGTGGCATCGAGGCCGCACAGCAGCGCGATGGTGCCCATGACGGCGCGATGCTCCAGCAGGTAGTCGGGCGGGAAGCGGAGTCGGCTGGCGCCCTGCAGCGCCTGAACCGGATCCTGGAACTGCTGGGAGCGGCTTTGCAGCCACTCCTTGCTGAACGTGAACTCCTCGCGGGTGTAGGGCCGGTCATCCGGGTCGAGCATCTCCATGAGCTGCTCGCTCGTGGTGGTATCGCTCACCAGACCCGCCTCGCGCCATGCCTCCAGAACGCCGTCGAAGTCGCCGCGCGTGGACAGGATGAGCGTCTGCGCGAACAGGTGCGTGAAGAGACCGGCGTCGTCGGCGATGCTGCCGAAGTCCAGGACCGCCAGGCGCCCGTCGTCGAGCAGTCGGAAGTTGCCCGGATGCGGGTCGGCGTGCGTGGCGCCGACCAGGCGCGGGGACCAGAAGCAGAAACGCGCGAGCTGACGCCCGGCAGCGTCGCGGCGATGGGCGGGCTCGTCGACCAGGGCGGTGAAGGGCGTGCCGTCGATCCACTCGGTGACCAGGATCGTCTCGGAGGCGAACAGGACCTTCGGGATGACGATGCCATCGGAACCCGGCGTCCCGTCGGCCAGGGTGCCGGACTTGCCGGGTTTCCAGGCCTTGCGGAACTTCTTCTGCCACGCGGCTTCGCGGGTGTAGTCCAGCTCCTCCGCCAGTCGAGCCGCGTGCTCGTCGACCAGGGCGCGTACGTCGAGGGTGGGGAGCAGACGACCGACGAGTGGGGCCATCGCTCGCAGCTGCAGCATGTCGGCCTTGACGACCTTGGGGGCGTCGGCGTACTGCACCTTGATCGCCACGGGCGTGCCGTCGGTCCACGTGCCGCGATGCACCTGGCCGAGGCTCGCCGCGGCGATCGCCTCGGGCTCGATGACGACGCCCTTGGGCAACTGGGCGAGCTGCTTCTCGATGGTCTTCAGCGGCTGGGGCTTGGCGTCTTCGTAGAGGCGGGTAAGAGCGGTGAGCTGGGCGGCCTGGTCGGGCGGGAGCGCCGAGGAGAAGACCGCGAGCGCCTGGCCGAACTTCAGGGCCGGTCCGCGAGCCTTGGCCAAGGCGGCGGTCAGGGTCTCGACCGAGGCAGCCGTGGCCTTCGCGTAGACCGCGTCGCGGTCGGCGCCGAATGCCGTCGCCGTGGCAGCGCCAGCGAGCCTGGCGCCGGTGGTGACCGGGACCGAGGCGAGTGATGCGGCGCGGCGGATGAGACCCATGACTACCTTTCTACGCTGCCGGGCTGGACGCTGTCGCGGCGGGCGGCCTCGACTGCCCGGCGGGATGCCGCTCGGCCTCCTCCGCGAGATGCCCGGCCATGCCCGGGAAGACATAGCGGTGGAACGGCGCCACCGACCACCAGTAGGCATGGCCGCTGAGCCCGCGGGGGTGGAACACCGCGCGCTGGGTCAGGGTGGAGCCGCCTCCCTCGCGGGGCTCGATCGTGAACTCCAGCCAGGCGAGCCCGGGCATCTTCATCTCCGCGCGCAGGCGCAGCAGGCGCGGTGGGATCCGCTCCTCCACCCGCCAGAAGTCGACGGCGTCGCCGATCACCACGTGGTCGGGATCGCGTCGTCCGCGCCGCAGGCCGACGCCACCGACGAGCCGGTCCAAGAAGCCGCGCGCCTTCCACAGGATGTTGCCCGTGTAGTAGCCGTGCTCGCCGCCGATGCCCTCGACGGCCCGCCACAGGTCCTGCGGGCTCGCCGTCGACTCGACGACGCGCACGTCGGTGTAGAGCGACCCGCCAGACCATTCGGGGTCCGAGGGAAGCGGCTCGCTTGGCGCTCCGGGCGTCGAGGCGTCGGACCAGCGCGTGGTGACATCGGCGTCGCGAATGCGCGTCAGGGCGAGCTCGACCGCGGTGTCGAAGGGCAGCAGCCCCTCGGGAGGGTCGGGGATGTAGCGGGCGATGTCATGCTCGCCGCACACGGCCGGATGCCTGAGCGACTCGACGAGAGGGCGCGCGAGGCGACGCGGCACGGGCGTGACGAAGTTGACCCAGTGGCTCGACAGCCCCGGGGACAGCAGATTGATCGGCAGGATGATGCGCTTGGGCAGGCCAGCGACCGCGGCGTAGCGCTGCATCATGTCCTGGTAGGTCATCACCTCCGGGCCGCCGATGTCGAACGATCGATTGACGTCCGGGGGGAGGTCGGCGGCGAGCAGGAGGTACCGAAGCACGTCGCGGATGGCAATCGGCTGGGTCTCCTGCCGGACCCAGCGCGGGGTGATCATCGCGGGCAGGCGCTCGGTGAGGTAGCGCAGCATCTCGAAGGACGCCGATCCGGAGCCGATGACGACAGCGGCCCGCAGCTCCGCGGTGGGTACGCCGGAGGACCGGAGGATCTCCCCGACCTGTGCGCGCGATCGCATGTGGCGACTCATCCGGTCGGCCGGGATGTCCGGAGCCAGGCCGCCGAGATAGACGATCCGGCGCACGTGCTGCTCGCGCGCTGCGTCGGCGAAGGTGCGCGCGATGCGGCGTTCCTCGGCCTCGAGGTCGGCACCCTGCTGGATGGAGTGCAGCAGGTAGTAGGCGACCTCGACGCCCTCGAGTGCCGCCGTCACGGCTGCTGCGTCGCCGGCGTCGCCTGGCACGATCTCGACACGGTCGGCCCACGGCAGGTCGCGCAGCCGGTCGGGATGCCGGGCGAGGACGCGCACCCGCCAGCCTGCTTCGAGCAGGCGCGGCACGAGGCGCCCGCCGACGTAGCCCGTCGCCCCGGTCACCAGGCACAGCCGCTCCATGAGGCCATCCTCTCCTGGGTCGGGGAATCCCGCAGTTCCGCCGGATTCGCGCGCTTGACGACGCGGGGCCGCGTTTTCCGGCGGGGAAACGCGGTCAACTGTCGCTTCTGTGCGGGCGGGGGAGGCTTGACGACGCGGGGCCGCGTTTTCCGGCGGGAAACGCGGTCAAGCGTCGCCCGGGGTGGCCGGCCTCGGTCAGCTCTGCAGGCCGGTCCAGCGGGCGATGAAGGCCAGGGTGTCGGCGGCCTCCTCGATGGACCTGTTGAGTGAACGCGCGCCGTGGCCCACGTCTCCCTCTCCGCGGAAGACGACCGGCCGATCGGAGGCCGTCGCATGCTGGACGGCGGCGCACATCTTGCGGGCGTGCATCGGGTCCGTGCGGGTGTCGTTGTCGAAGGCGACGAACATCGTCGCGGGGTACGCCGTGCCCTCCTCGACGCGGTGATACGGCGAGTAGCCGAGCAGCCAGTCGAGCTGCTCCGGGATCTCCGGGTCGCCGTACTCGACCGTCCAGGTCGGGCCGAGCTCGGAGGTGGTGTAGCGCACCATGTCGAGCAGTGGTGCGACGCAGACGACCGCCTGGAACAGGTCAGGGCGCTGGGTCATCGCCGCCCCGACGAGCAGGCCGCCGTTGGAGCCGCCCTCGATGGCGAGCTGCTCGCGCGAGGTCCAGCCCTGATCGATGAGGTACTCAGCGGCAGCGTGGAAGTCGTCGAAGACGTTCTGCTTGCTGCCGAGCATGCCGGCGCGATGCCACTCCTCGCCCTCCTCGCCGCCGCCGCGGAGGTTGGCGATCGCCCAGACGCCCCCGGCCTCGACCCAGGACAGGATCGACGCGGAGTAGCCGGGGGAGAGCGGGATGCCGAAGCCGCCGTAGCCGTACAGCACGGTCGGGCGAGGCCGATCCGGCTCCGTCGTCGGCGACAGGATGAACATCCGGACCTGCGTGCCGTCGCCCGAGGTGTACGTCACCTGGCGCGAGTGCACGCGGGGAACGTCGACCAGCCCGGGCGGCTCTGCCCACAGCGAGAGCTCCTCGTCGCGGCCGTCGAAGGAGTAGATCGCGGGCACGGTCGTGTGGTCGGTGTAGACCAGCCACGCGATCGGTCCGCCATCGGGTCGCTCGACCGGGCCGCCGAGCGTGCCGGCTCCCGGCAGGGGGATGGTGCGGATGAGCGCCCCGGTGTCGAGGTCGTGGACGCTGAGCTCGCTCACGACGTGGCGCGTGCGGCTGACGAGCAGCACCGGCCGCATCATCTCGGGCCCGTCGAGGATCGCGTACCCCTCGAGCACCGAGTCCGGCTCCTCCGGCAGGAGCTCGCGCCAGGGCTCGTCCCACAGGTGCTCGGGGGCGCTGACCAGGAGCCGGCCGCGGGGAGCATCCCGATCAGTGGAGATGTAGAACAGGCCGTTGCGCCCGACGTGGATGCTCGTTTGCGCGTCGACATCGCCCTGCACGAGCTGGAACGCCGGAGCCTCGGGCGGTGCCGCGTGCAGGTCCGCGATCCACAGGTCGTTGCGCGGCTCGGTCCCCTCGGATGCGGAGACCTGCAGCCACCGGCCGTCACGGCTGACCTCGACCCCGTAGTAGTTCGTCATGGTCATGCCCGCGCCGAAGACGAGGACGTCGTCGTCGGGATCCGATCCGACCGTGTGCAGGTAGACGCGCCGGTGGAACTTCTGCTCGGACTCGGGCAGGAGCTCGGGAGCGAGCCGCCTGACGTAGTAGTAGCGCTCGCTGCCGGGCAGCCAGGCGACGGGGGAGTAGCGGCACCGATCGATGCCGTCCTCGATCCGCTCGCCCGTCGCGGTGTCGATCACGGCGAGGATCGATTCCTCGTTGCCGCCGATGGAGTACTGCACGGCGACCCGGTCGCCCTCCTTGCTGGGCTGCCACGAGTCCATCGTCGTGACCCCGCTCGGATCGATCGCGATGGGATCGAAGAGCGCTCGCTCGACGCCGTCCCGGCCGGTGACGTAGAGCACCGGGAACTGCTGGCCCGGGTCGCGACGCGTCGAGAACGTCCAGTCGCCGCGGATGTACGGCGGGGAGATCGATCCGGCTCCCATGAGCGACTCGATGCGCTCGGCGAAGTGATCGCGCATCGTCCAGCCCGATCGCTCGGCGTCCATAAGGGCGTCCTGTGCCTCGCGCCACTGCCGGGTGCGGTCGTCATCGGGGCTCTCGAGCCAGCGATAGGGGTCCGGGACCGGCCGGCCACTGAGGTCGTCGACGAGGTCGAGGCGCTGGGCGTCGGGGTAGTCGGGCACGATCCGACCCTAACCACCCGCGCTCGACGACCCGCGCCTCGTGCACGGATTGCGCCGGATGCGGCCCGCGTCGAGCTGCTTGCCCCATCCCCCGCTGACCTGGGTGGGCACCTAGGCTCTGCGACGTGACCGAGCTTCACGACCTCACGGCCCTCGAGCAGGCGGCTGCGATCCGGACGGGCGAGACGACGTCGGTCGAGTTGGCCGAGCACTACCTCGCGCGCACCGCAGCGCTCAGCGACGCCGTCGGAGCCTTCATCACCGTCACCCCCGAGATGGCGCTCGAGCAGGCCCGGGCCGCGGACCAGGCGGTCGGCGATGCACTGGACCCGCAGTCGCTGCCTGTCCTGCACGGCGTCGTCGTCCCCGTCAAGGACCTCAACTTCCAGGCCGGCGTGCGATGCACCCTCGGGTCGCTGGCCTACGACATGACGCCGTTCGGCGACGACAACGTCGTCATCCGGATGAAGCAGGGCAACCTGGTGATGACCGGCAAGACGAATACGCCGGAGTTCGGCCTGCCGTGCTACACCGAGAACGCCGTCGCGCCCCCGGCGCGCACGCCATGGGACCTCACCCGCTCGGCGGGAGGATCGAGCGGAGGCGCCGCGGCCGCCGTGGCAGCCGGCCTGGCCGCAGCGGCCCACGGGTCGGATGGCGGCGGCTCGATCCGGATTCCCGCGAGCGCGTGCGGCCTGGTCGGCATCAAGACCTCGCGCGGTCGCATCTCCAATGGCCCGCTGCGCGACCCGGTCGGGGAGTTCCCGGTCAGCGGCCCGATCGCCCGCACGGTGCGCGACGCCGCGGCGCTGCTCGACGTGATGTCCGGCGCCTTTCCGGACGATCCCTACCCGGCTCCGCCGCTGGCTGTGGGGGAGACCTTCCTCGGGGCGGCGGGACGCGAGCCGGGGATGCTGCGCATCGGCAGGCTCGCGACGCCGGTGATCGCGCACGTGGAGGTCCATCCGGACTGCCTGGAGGCCTACGAGAGCGCGTCGGGGCTGCTCGAGCAGCTCGGCCACGTCGTGGAGGACATCCCGGTGCCCGTGCCCGATGCGCTCGTGCCCGCCTTCGAGACGATCTGGTCGGTCCTCGCGCAGCTGACCCCCGTGGAGCCGGACAAGGCCGATCTGCTGCTGCCCCTGACGCGCTACCTTCGCGACCGGGGCTCGCGTGCGAGCGGTCTCGACCTCGCCGGCGCGGTGTCCTTCGCGCGCGTGATCGCTCGAGGTGCGATCAACGCCACGGCGGCGTACGACGTGATCCTCACGCCGACACTGGCTCAGCCGCCGGTGCCCGTCGGCTACTTCACCGAGGGCGGCGATCCCGCGCAGGACTTCGAGCGTCAGAAGGCCTTCACGCCGTTCACGGCGTTGTTCAACCTCACCGGGCAGCCGGCGATGTCCCTGCCGCTGCACTGGAACGCGGACGGCCTGCCCATCGGCATCCAGCTCGTGGGCCGCCCGTACGACGAGATGACGTTGATCGCGCTGGCCGCGCAGCTCGAGCAGGCCCGGCCGTGGCTCGGCCGACACCCGGAGATGTGGTGAGCCTCGACCAACTCGCCCAGGCCTATGGAGTGTCGGTCGAGTACTGGGATCAGGCCGGAGTGCTGCGCAGGTCCTCCGATGCGGCGATCGCGAGCGTGCTCCGGGCCCTGGGAACCGACCCGGATGACGCCGTCTCGATCCGACGCAGCCTGGCCGAGCGCGACCTGCGCGACTGGCGGCGGACCCTGCCGCCCGTCGTGGTGGTCGTCGGCGGCCGCTATGCGCACATCTGGGTGCACGTCCCGCACGGGTCGAGCGCGCGGGTGTGGATCGAACTCGAAGACGGCGGCATCGTCGAGCCGGCGCAGAGCAATAGGTGGGTCGAACCGCGCGAGGTCGATGGCGTGCTGGTCGGCGAGGCGACGTTCGTCATCCCGTCGGACATCCCGCTCGGCTGGCACGCCGTCAAGGCTTACACCGACGACGGTGTCAGCGAGTCGGTCCTGGTCGTCACACCGGAGCGGCTGATGCCGCCCGCTCTCGCCTCAGGTGAGCGCCTCTGGGGGCTCATGGCGCAGATCTACTCGGTGCGCTCGCGCCGCTCCTGGGGGGTGGGCGATCTCGCCGACCTCGCCGACCTGGCGGCGTGGTCCGGTCACGAGCTCGGGGCGGACTTCGTCCTGGTCAACCCGCTCCACGCCGCAGCGCCCACGCTCCCGATGACGCCCTCGCCGTACCTGCCGTCGACGCGCCGCTTCCCGAACCCGATCTACCTGCGGATCGAGCAGGTCCCGGAGTACGCCTACCTGTCGGGAGCGGAGCGCAAGGCCGTGCGCCGCCTGGGCAAGCCGCTGCGCCGGCTGACCGCGGACCTACTCGATCGCGATGAGGCCTGGGCCGCGAAGTCGGCAGCGCTCGACATCGTCCGTCGCGTGCCGCTCACGCCAGGACGTCAGGCGCGCTACGACGCCTACGTCGAGGCCGAGGGAAGGGGCCTGGTCGATTACGCCACGTGGTGCGCACTCGCCGAGGAGTACGGCCCCGTCTGGCAGGACTGGCCGGAGGACCTGCAGCACCCGTCGTCGCCCGCTGTCATGAGTTGGCGATCCGAGCATGCGGATCGCATCGAGCGCCACCTGTGGATGCAGTGGCTGCTCGACGAGCAGATGGAGTCCACCCAGGAGGCTGCGGTCGAGGTCGGGATGCGCGCCGGGGTCATCCACGATCTGGCCGTCGGCGTCGGGGGCGAGGGCGCGGACGCATGGTCGCTTCAGGACGTGCTCGCGGCCGGCGTATCGGTGGGCTGTCCCCCGGACATGTACAACCAGCTCGGCCAGGACTGGGCCCAGCCGCCGTGGCGCCCCGATGCGCTCGCCGACGCTGCCTACATCCCCTACCGCGACATGCTGCGCACCCTGCTCCGGCACTCGGGCGGCATCCGCGTCGACCACATCCTCGGGCTCTTCCGCCAGTGGTGGATCCCGGCGGGGTCGCCGGCTGCGGACGGCGCGTACGTCTCCTTCGACCATGAGGCCCTCGTGGGCATCCTGGCCCTCGAGGCGCACCGGGCCGGGGCGCTCGTGATCGGCGAGGACCTCGGCACGGTCGAGCCGCGGGTCCAGGAGTTCCTGCAGGAGCGCGGGCTCCTCGGCACGTCGATCCTGTGGTTCGAGCGCTGGTCGGGCGGCGAACTGAAGCCGCCGGAGCAGTGGCGCGGCGACGTCCTCGCCAGCGTCGCCGTCCACGACCTGCCGCCGACAGCGGGATACCTGCGTGGCGAGCACGTGCGGATCCGCGGCGAACTCGGACTGCTCACTCGGCCCGAGGAGGATGAGCGTGCCGCTGACGCGGCAGCGACGGCCGAGTGGCTGGACCTGGCCGCGCGGCGAGGCTGGCTCTCGGACGTCGAAGCGCCGATCGAGGATCGGGTTGTGGCGCTTCACCGCATCGTGGCGGCATCGCCCGCGCGACTCGTCGGCGTCGCCGTACCCGATCTCGTCGGAGATGTGCGCGCGCAGAACCAGCCGGGCACGGACCAGGAGTATCCGAATTGGCGGGTGCCCCTCGCCGATGGCGCGGGCGAGGCCGTCGCCCTCGACGACCTCGGCACCATCCCCCTGCTCGAGCGCATCGTGTCGGCGGTTCGCCCCGCCGGGAGCCGCCGCGGGCAGCCTCCCCTAGGCTGAAACTATGCGTCCCCTGCTTGCCTCGGCCGCCTCGGCGGCCGTCATCGCGGTCACGTCCATGGCCTTCGCCGCGCCGGCGCTGGCCAACGAGCGCGGCGTCGTCTACGACGGCGACGATCCCGGCCCGGGGTACACCCCGCTGGAGGCGCTGGGGATCTTCGTCGGCCTGCCCGCGATCACGGTCGTGCTCATCGTGCTCGGCGTCTACGGTCCCGGGTGGGCCAAGGGTCGCGGCGGGGCATCGGATGCCCAGGCTCCGAGCGAGCCGGTGTGGCTGTCGAGCCCGAGCGGTGCCATGGCGGCGCCGAGTGGTCCGGGGATGATCACGCCGGGGGGACCGACCGATCACGAGGAGAGGGGTGGCGCCAGTGCCCGCTGGTGACCTGACCGCCGCGCAACGCGCTGAAGTGCAGCGCCTGCTCGAGCACGCCGAGCGTCAGTCGGGGCTGACCTTCAGCGCCTATGTCGGCGCCTGGGAGGGCGGCCGGGAGGGTGCGGAGTCGATGCTCGAGCGCCTTGCCAATCCGGATCGCAGCGTGCTGGTCGCCGTGGATCCCGCGGGCCGTCAGCTCGAGATCGTCACGGGTCGCCTCGCGCGCATCCCGCTCGATGATCGCGCCTGCGGGCTCGCGGCGCTGTCCATGACGAGTTCCTTCACGACCGGCGACACCATGGGTGGCCTGCGCGATGGCCTCGCGGTGCTGGGCGAGCATGCGCGCCGCATGCGCGTGGAGCACATCGACCAGCCGTAGGAGGCTCGGGCGTACCCACCTCGTCAGATGTCACCGCTTGGGCTGCCGAAACGGTGACAGATCGGCGCCGGAACAACCACTTCGGTGACGGATCGGCTGATCAGGCGTCCGCGGCCCGTGCCTTGAGCGAACGACGGACGCCGTCCTTGCCCTCGACGACGAGTCGACGCAGCGCCGGGTTGAGGTCGTCGCGGGACAAGAAGGCGTCGGTGTCCCGGATCGTGCGCTCCTCCACGATCAGGCTCGGGTAGAGCCCCATCGCGAGCGACTGCCCCATCTCCATCGTCTGGGCGTCCCAGGCGCGCACGATGTCGTCGAAGTATCGCTGGCGGAAGTGGCTGAGCAGGTCGACCTGATCGGGCTGGACGAAGCCGGCGATCGTGGCCTCGAGGATCGCGTTGGCGATGTCGGTGCGGTCCATCATCTCCGCCCAGGCGAGGTCCTTGGCCTCGAGCGACGGGCGCGCGGCCCGGGCTACGGCCGCCTGGCGCCGTCCGGTCGCGGTGTCATCGCGCGAGAGCTCGGCCTCGATCGCGTCGAGCTCGGCCCGTCCGGTGGCCGCCAGTCGCTGCAGCAGGGACCAGCGCAGGTCGGTGTCGACGGCGAGCCCTGCGAGTACGACGGCTCCGTCCAGCAGTCCGGCGACGGTGTCCAGGTGCGCCGGGCTCGACGCGAGGGACGTGAACGCGCGGACGAAGGCGAGCTGGTGATCGGATCCGGGTGCGGCGGAGCGCATGAGCGCATCGAGTGCGTCGGCCAGGCGTGCGACGTAGTCCGGTCGATGCGCGGGGGTCGCAAACAGATCGACCGCGGTCTTGACCTGGCGCAGCGTCTGCTGGACCACGCCGATGTCGGCCTCGCGCGGGAGGCCGGCGATCACGAGGTCGACGTACTCACCGGTGGGGACTTCGCCATCGCGCACCATGTCCCATGCGGCTCCCCAGATGAGCGCACGGGGCATCGATTCGGTGAGGTCGCCGAGGTGCGAGACAGCAGTGCGCCACGACCGATCATCGAGCCTGGTCTTGGTGAAGGTCAGGTCGTCGTCGTTGAGCAGGAGCAGGTCCGGCTGGGCCACGCCGACGAGCTGGGGCACGTCCGTGCGCGGACCGACCACGTCGAGCTCGATGCGGTCACGGCGGACGAGGGCACCGTCGACGAGGTCGTAGAGACCCAGCGCCATGCGGTGGGATCGCAGCGTGGGCGCCACGCCCTCGGGCATGGCCGGCGGCTCCTGGACGATCGACAGCGCGGAATAGGTGCCGTCGTCGGCGACGGCGAAGTCCGCGCGCATGAGGTTGACGCCGCCGTTCTGGAGCCACTCGGCCGTCCAGCCGGACAGGTCCCGGCCGGATGCGGCCTCGAGCTCGCTGAGCAGATCGCTGAGCTCGGTGTTGCCCCAGGCGTGCTTGGTGAAGTACGCGTTGATCCCGCGGCGGAAGTTGTCCTCGCCCACCCAGGCGACGAGCTGGCGCAATGCGGATGCGCCCTTGGCGTAGGTGATGCCGTCGAAGTTCACCCGCACTGCGTCGAGATCGACCATGTCCGCCGCGATCGGATGCGTGGAGGGGAGTTGGTCTTGGCGGTAGGCCCAGGCCTTACGCAGGTTCGCGAATGTGGTCCAGGCCTCGGAGAAGCGCGTGGCGTGCACGTTCGCATGGTGCGCTGCCCACTCGGCGAAGGACTCG
>JALQSY010000409.1 GCA_023264215.1 Candidatus Nanopelagicales bacterium | reverse complement strand
CATACCAACCCTGACCAGAAACGGCTTGATCAAGCTGGTAGCGAACCTCGTTGGTGGCCGCATCGACAGCAAGGTCAAAGTCTTGATCATTGTACGGATCAAGCTGCCTTCCATACTGAGCCAAATGGTTTTGCTCATGGTAGGACGCGATGTCTTCAATCTTCACCCGAGGGCGATCAGGGTTTCTTTGCGCAGCAAGATTGGCGATAGCTTGCCGCGCCTCTTCGTTCTGAGGCCCATCAGCGCGCAGCGAAATGCTGCTGCCAAGTGGCACGTCATCCATTCCAGTACCCGCCGCCCCCAAGCTGCGCGGCGTGCCGGCAGGCTGGAAGACCTCGAGCAGCATGTCCTTGTCACGCTGCACGATCGCGCGGCTTGCGCCGATCGTGTCGGCCAGCAGGCTCTTGGCGGCCGGTGACAGGCTGTCCGTCAGTGCCTGGCGCGCCGGACCGGTCAAGCCTTTCACAATCGGCACAAGCTCAGCAACGCCGAACGCGGCCAGCCCGCCGCCGATCAGCATGTCAACTGCATTGCCCTGTTTGAATCCCTGATTGAAAATGCGTGCGCCCTCGTCCACAGACATGGCGCCGCCGACGCCAGGCGCCAAGATGTCCGCATAGTCCGTCAGGTAATCCGACCAGAACCGCAGATCATTCGGATCGTCGATGATCCCCTCCAGCCCGCTGTAAACGATGTTCTGCACGCGGTCGCGCAGGCCAGTAGCG
>JALQSY010000408.1 GCA_023264215.1 Candidatus Nanopelagicales bacterium | reverse complement strand
AGGTCCTGCGTAGTAGATGGGGTGATCCTTGGCGTAGTCAGGAAGACCTTCACCACGCTCCAGGCGCTCGCGCATACGTGCGTGAGCGATATCGCGGGCAACCACGATTGTTCCGGTCAGCATGACGCGAGTACCAATAGAACATTCAGAGAGCTGCTTGAGAATCTCTGGCATGGGCTGGTTCAAGTCGATGGGAACACCAGGAGATGCTTCCTCGATTGCCTCAAGACCAGTCTCAGGAATAAAGCGAGCTGGGTCGTGTTCGAGCTCTTCAATGAAGACACCTTCAGAGTTGATCGTGGCAAGCAGCTGGCGGTCAGCCGAACATGACACTGCAATAGCAATGGGCAAAGATGCACCGTGGCGAGGCAGACGAACAACACGAACGTCGTGGCAGAAGTACTTGCCGCCGAACTGTGCACCAAAACCAATGGTCTTGGTCAGATCGAATACCTTCTGTTCAAACTCGAGGTCACGGAAAGCCTGGCCTTCCTTGCCACCTTCGGTGGGCAGGGAGTCAAGGTAGTGGGTGGAAGCCAGCTTTGCGGTCTTCACAGCGAAATCAGCAGAGGTTCCACCAATGGTGATAGCCAGGTGATAGGGAGGGCATGCTGCGGTTCCCAAGCTGGCGATCTTCTCTCGCAGGAACTCAAGCAGTCGCTGCTCCTCGAGAACAGCTTTGGTTTCCTGGTAGAGAAAGGTCTTGTTCGCACTACCGCCACCCTTA
>JALQSY010000407.1 GCA_023264215.1 Candidatus Nanopelagicales bacterium | reverse complement strand
ATCTTTCGTCGCTCACTGGATGCGCAGCCGGGCGACAACCTCGATCCCTCGGCGATCGTCGGCAGCGTCGAGACGCTACGCGGGGCAACGCCGATCAATGCTCCGCACGGCGGTGTGGTCGTGGAATGGCTCGTCGAGGACGGCGATCCGCGGCTTGAGCAGTTCCAGCTGCAAGATCTCGTGCCGCTTCTTCTCCCCACCCGAGAAGCCCTCGTTGACCGAGCGCTCCGCGAATGCAGGGTCGATCTGCAGGGCGGCCATGGCCTCCTTCATCTCCTTCACCCACAGCCGCAGCTTGGGCGCCTCGCCGCGCACCGCCGTGACGGAGGTGCGCAGGAAGTTGGAGACGGACACCCCGGGCACCTCCACCGGGTACTGCATGGCGAGGAACAGACCTGCCCGCGCACGCTCGTCGACGGACATGTCGAGCACGTCGGCGCCATCGAGCGTGATGGTGCCCTCGGTGACGGTGTACTTGGGATGGCCGGCGATCACGTAGGCGAGCGTGGACTTGCCCGAGCCGTTCGGCCCCATGACGGCGTGGGTCTGTCCGCTCGACACGGTCAGGTCGACGCCACGCAGGATCTCCCGCGCCTCACCGTCGGACTCGACCGTGGCGTGGAGGTTGCGGATCTCGAGGGTGGACATCAGTGCTCCTATTCGGCGGACGGGGACAGGCTCGCGGGATGCTCACCCACGAGGACTCGGGCATCGGGACCTTCGCCGTCCA
>JALQSY010000406.1 GCA_023264215.1 Candidatus Nanopelagicales bacterium | reverse complement strand
ACGGCGCTGCGGCTGGCCTGGCTCGCCCGGGAGGCGGGCGTGCCCGACGGGGTGATCAACGTCGTGCCGGGATTCGGCCCGACCGCCGGCGCCGCGATCGTGCGGCATCCGGGCATCGACAAGGTGGCCTTCACCGGCTCGGGCGAGACCGCGCAGATCATCATGCGGCAGGCGGCCGACCAGCTGAAGCGGCTCACCTTCGAACTCGGCGGCAAGAGCCCCAACATCGTCTTCGCCGACGCGAACCTCGATGCGGCCGCCGCAGGGGCCCACGTGGGCATCTACCTCAATCAGGGGCAGTGCTGCTGCGCGGGCTCGCGGCTGTTCGTCGAGGACCGGATCCACGATGCATTCGTGGAGCGGGTCGTGACGGAGAGCCGCGCCCGTCGCGTGGGTGACCCGTTCGATCCGGCCACGCAGCAGGGGCCGCAGGTCGACAAGGCCCAGTTCGACAAGATCATGGGCTACATCGAGGCCGGGCAGAAGGAGGGGGCCACGCTCGCCACCGGCGGCGGCCGGGTGGGCGACAAGGGCTTCTTCATCGAGCCGACCGTGTTCACGAACGTCAAGGACGAGATGGCGATCGCCCGCGAGGAGATCTTCGGCCCGGTGCTCTCGGTGCTGAAGTTCTCCGACATGGACGAGCTCATCCGGCGGGCCAACGCCACCAACTTCGGCCTGGCCGCCGCCGTCTGGACCCGCGACGTCGCCCGAGCCCATGAGGCGGCCAAGC
>JALQSY010000405.1 GCA_023264215.1 Candidatus Nanopelagicales bacterium | reverse complement strand
AGGCCCGCTGCAGCATGCGCAGGTCGCTGCGCGGGTGATAGGTCCGCAGGGTCCGGATGAGAGGATCGAGTTCGGGAGCGGTGGTGCGAGCCGAGGTGAATCGGGCGAACCGCGATCGCAGGCCCCCGGTGGATTCCCCCGAGGTACCTGAGGGCGGAGTCGGAGGCGGGGTGGTGGCGGCCGAGGGCAAAACCTCAGATGCCATGCGACCACCTCCTCATCGGCTCGACCTCGTCAGTGTACGAGTTCGCCGGGTGCTCGCGGGATCAGCGGCTACTTCGGGCCGCTGCGCTTGGAGCGCGGTTGCCGACGAGGCTGGGTTCGCGGCCCTGCGATGAGTGTGGTGTCACCCAGCTCGACGCCGCCGTCACCGCCGCCTTCGGCCTGCGTGCCGGCAGCATCGTCATCGCCGTCGCCTCCGTTCGCCGCATCAGCCCGTCCCGCCCGTCGCTCGCGCGCCTGGCCGGCCCGCCGGGCGTGGACGCGCACCGCGAGGGACTTGATCTCCGGCTGGCGCTCCTTCAGGTCGACCAGGACCGGCGTCGCGATGAAGATCGAGGAATAGGTACCCGCTGCCATGCCGATCGCGAGTGCGACGGCCAGGTCCAGCAGGGTTCCCGCGCCGAGGATGCCGGCGCCGACGATGATGATCGCGAGGACCGGGAGCAGCGAGGTGATCGAGGTGTTGATCGAGCGGATCAGCATCTGGTTGACGGCCTTATTGGCCGCCTCCCCG
>JALQSY010000404.1 GCA_023264215.1 Candidatus Nanopelagicales bacterium | reverse complement strand
AGCCGGGCAAAGCGGCGCAGGGGCATGCGGGCGGTGATCGGCAGCGGCAGCGGGGGTTTCAGCGGAACCGCCTCATCGGAACATCGAGCTCACCGAGCTCTCCTCGTGGATCCGCCAGATCGCCTCGCCCAGCATGTTGGCCACCGACAGCACCCGCAGCTGGGGGAAGCGGCGATCCTCGGGCAGGGGGATCGAGTTGGTCACCACCACCTCCTCGAACAGCCCGGGATCGGAGAGACGCTCGCTCGCCGGCGGGGAGAACACGGCATGGGTGGCGCAGCACAGCACACGGGCGGCGCCGCTGCGGCGCAACAGCTTGGCCCCCTGGCAGATGGTGCCGCCGGTGTCGATCATGTCGTCGATCAGCACGGCCGTTTTCCCCGCCACATCGCCGATCACCGTGAGGCTCTCGGCCACGTTGTGGCCGGCCCGCCGCTTGTCGATGATCGCGAGGGGGGCGTCGTTCATCTGCTTGGCGAAGGCGCGGGCCCGGGCCACCCCGCCCACGTCCGGCGACACCACCACCACCTCGCCCAGGTCGCGGGTGCTGAGGTAGTCCACCAGCACGGGCGAGCCGTAGATGTGATCGCAGGGGATGTCGAAGTAGCCCTGGATTTGGGAGGAGTGCAGGTCCATCGCCAGCACCCGGTCCACACCCGACTTGACGAGAAGGTTGGCCACCAGCTTGGCGGTGATCGATTCACGACCCGCCGTCTTGCGGTCGGCGCGGGCGTAGCCGTA
>JALQSY010000403.1 GCA_023264215.1 Candidatus Nanopelagicales bacterium | reverse complement strand
CGCGGTAGTGCTGCTCGTAGAGCCCCAGCCGGACCGCAGAGGGGTCGTGGCCGTCGGCGGTGAGCTTCGAGACGAAGACGAGATTGCCCAGGGACTTGCTCATCTTCACCCCGTCCAGGCCGATCATGCCGGTGTGGACGTAGTGGTCGGCCATCCGGTCGCAGCCGTGGGCGGCCTCGGCGTGGGCGGCGGAGAACTCGTGGTGTGGGAAACGCAGGTCGCTGCCGCCGCCTTGCAGGGCGAAGCCCATTCCGAGGTGGTCGAGGGCGATCGCAACGCATTCGATATGCCAGCCGGGACGGCCGTGGCCGAGCGTCGTGTCCCAGGCCGGCTCGTCAGGGCGCTGGGCGAGCCACATCAGCGGATCGAGCGGGCTTCTCTTCCCCGGGCGATGCGGGTCGCCGCCGCGTTCGGCGAACAGCGCCAGCATCTCCTGCGTGTCGTACCCGCTGATCTCTCCGAAGCGCTCGGCCTGGCTGATGTCGAAATACCAGTCGTCCTCGACCGCGTAGACGATACCCGTCGCCTGCAGCCGGTGGATGATCTCCACCACCGAGGGAATCGACTCCACCGCGCCGATGTAGTCGTCCGGTGGGATGACGCTGAGAGCCGCCATGTCGGACCGGAACAACTCGGTCTCTCGCCGCGCGATCTCCTGCCAGTCCTCCCCCAGTGCCACGGCTCGCTCGAGGAGTGGGTCGTCGATGTCGGTGACGTTCTGGACGTAGTGCACCCCGTGCCCC
>JALQSY010000402.1 GCA_023264215.1 Candidatus Nanopelagicales bacterium | reverse complement strand
TTTCGGTATCGAGAAAGGTCTGATGACCACCGTCCACGCCTACACTGCAGACCAAAATTTGCAAGACGGCCCGCACAGTGACCTCCGTCGTGCGCGAGCGGCTGGGGTGAACATCGTTCCTACCTCGACTGGTGCAGCAAAAGCCATCGGTCTGGTGCTCCCTGAGTTGAAAGGGAAGCTCGATGGCTTCGCGCTCCGGGTTCCCGTCCCCACAGGATCCATCACGGACCTGACGGTTGAAACCTCGCAAGAGGTCACCCTGGAGCAGGTGCAGGATGCGTTCCGGTCCGCTTCGGACAACGGCCCGTGGAAGGGTGTTCTGCGCTACACCGAGGAGCCCATTGTCTCCAGCGACATCGTGGGTGACCCCTATTCGTCGATTGTGGATGGCGGGCTCATCCGCGTCATCGGCAACCAGGTCAAGATGAGCTCCTGGTATGACAACGAGTGGGGCTACTCCAACAGGTTGGTGGACCTTGCGTCCTACATGGCGGCACAACTCTAAGTAGTGGCACTTACAACTCTGGAGGAATCCCTCGACCTAGACGGTCGCCTGGTTTTCCTGCGTGTGGATGCCAACGTTCCACTGGACAACGGCGCCATCACTGATGACGGGAGAATCCGGGCTTTTCTGCCTACACTCAAGTGGCTCACGGAACGGGGAGCATCCGTCGTGATCGCTAGTCATCTCGGGCGCCCCCAGGGTCCTGAGGATCATCACCTCAGTGCCGCTCCGGTGGCTGC
>JALQSY010000401.1 GCA_023264215.1 Candidatus Nanopelagicales bacterium | reverse complement strand
GGTGTTGTTCACGGTTTGACCCGTGTTCGCGGCATGACTCAAGACGATGCTCACATCTTCACTGCACGCGAGAACATGAAGGAAGAACTTACAAACGTTCTGAACTTCGTTCTCTCACTGTTGCGCGACTACGGCCTTGATGATTTCTATCTAGAGCTCTCCACCAAAGACCCCAAGAAGTATGTCGGTGACGACGCTATTTGGGATGAAGCAACAGAGACTCTGCGTCAGGTTGCAGAAGACTCAGGTCTGACCCTTGTTCCAGACCCAGGTGGTGCGGCGTTCTATGGTCCCAAGATTTCTGTGCAGGCGCGAGACGCTATTGGTCGCACCTGGCAGATGTCGACCATTCAGCTCGACTTCAACCTGCCTGAACGTTTTGATCTGGAATACACCGGATCTGACGGCAACCGTCACCGCCCGGTAATGATTCACCGTGCACTGTTTGGTTCCATCGAACGATTCTTCGGCGTTTTGACTGAACACTACGCTGGAGCATTCCCCATGTGGTTGGCTCCTGTTCAGGCAATTGGTATTGCTGTTGCTGAGGAGTATGAGGAATACCTTTCCGGTGTTCTTGACCTTCTCAAGGCTGAAGGAATGCGTGTTCAACTTGATGCAAGTGATGACCGCATGCAGAAGAAGATTCGTAACGCTGCAGCCCAGAAGATCCCAGTGCAGATCATTGCTGGTGAAGAAGACCGTGCAAACGGTGCTGTGAGTTTCCGTTTCCGAGACGGAAGTCAACGT
>JALQSY010000400.1 GCA_023264215.1 Candidatus Nanopelagicales bacterium | reverse complement strand
AGGGCGCTCAATCCCTGCGGCACGTTATTCGCCTAACTCCTGCAGTCGAGCTTCCTCATCCGCTTGGACACACGAGTCGATGATGGGGTCGAGCGCACCGTTCATGACCTGGTCGAGGTTGTAAGCCTTGAAGCCGGTGCGGTGGTCGGCGATGCGGTTTTCGGGGAAGTTGTAGGTGCGGATTCGCTCTGAGCGGTCCATTCCACGAATCTGGCTCTTCCGCGCGTCTTGCGCCTGCGCCTGGAGCTCTTCCTGCTGTTTCGCGAGAAGACGCGCACGGAGCACGCGCATCGCGGCTTCACGGTTTTGCAGCTGCGACTTTTCGTTCTGCATCGACACGACAATCCCCGAGGGAAGGTGGGTGATGCGCACGGCCGAGTCGGTCGTGTTGACCGACTGACCACCGGGACCGCTCGAGCGGTAGACGTCGATTTTCAAATCGTTTTGGTTGATGTCGATTTCTTCGGGTTCGTCCACTTCGGGAAACACGAGCACGCCCGTCGTTGAGGTGTGAATGCGTCCCTGCGACTCGGTGGCGGGCACACGTTGAACGCGGTGCACACCTCCCTCATATTTCATCCGCGCCCAGACACCCTCGTCGGGGTCTGAGGAAGACGACTTGATGGCGACCTGGACGTTCTTGTAGCCGCCCAAGTCGCTCTCGGTGGAGTCGAGGATTTCGGTCTTCCAGCCGCGCGATTCCGCGTAGTGGATGTACATCCGAAGCAAATCGGCCGCGAAGAGGGCAGA
>JALQSY010000003.1:30685-30944 GCA_023264215.1 Candidatus Nanopelagicales bacterium | reverse complement strand
CCTTGTGCTCCACCCCGAACCTTTGCTCCTCATCGACGATGAGCAGGCCGAGGTCCTTGAAACGGACGGCGGGGGTGAGCATGCGATGCGTCCCGATGACGACGTCGACGGTCCCGTCTGCGAGCCCGGCGAGAGTGCTCGCAACCTCGGCATCGGACTGGAAGCGCGAGAGTGCCGCCACGCGCAGCGGGAAGGGCGCATAGCGCTCGCTGAACGTTCGCAAGTGCTGCTGCACGAGCAGGGTCGTCGGCACCAGGAC
>JALQSY010000003.1:22502-30675 GCA_023264215.1 Candidatus Nanopelagicales bacterium | reverse complement strand
CTGCACGGCCTTGAACGCCGCCCGCACCGCGATCTCGGTCTTGCCGTAGCCGACGTCTCCGCAGATCACGCGGTCCATGGGGACAGGACGCTCCATGTCGGACTTGACCTCGTCGATGCTGGCCAGCTGATCGGGCGTCTCCACGAAGGGGAAGGCGTCCTCGAGCTCGTGCTGCCAGGGAGTGTCCGCACCGAAGGCATGTCCGCTGGTCGACTGGCGGGCCGCGTAGAGCCGGACGAGCTCGTCGGCGATCTCGCGCACCGCACGTCGAGCGCGCGCCTTGGTGCGCTGCCAGTCCGACCCCCCGAGCTTGCTGAGAGTCGGAGCCTCGCCACCGACATACCGCGTCACCTGATCGAGCTGGTCCGTCGGCACGTACAGGCGATCCGGGGGCTGGCCCCGTCGCGACGGCGCGTACTCGATCACCAGGTACTCCCGGGTCGCGGACCCCACCGTCCGCTGGACCATCTCGATGTAGCGCCCCACCCCGTGCTGCTCGTGCACGACGAGGTCCCCGGTCGCGAGCTGGAGCGGATCGATGGTCCGGCGCCGACGGGACGGCATGCGTGCGGCGTCCCGCACCGGCGAGCGGGCGCCGAAGAGGTCGGCCTCGGTCACCAGCGCGACGCGGCCGCCGCGTGACTCGAATCCGCCCTGCCAGCGCGCGGAGGCGACCAGCACGCCCCCGCGATCGTCGAGCTCCTCGACCGACGACGCCGCGATCCCCTCGTCGCGCAGCGACGCTGCGATGCGATCCGCCGAGCCCGCGCCCTCGGCCAGGACGATGACGCGCTGCCCGGCGGCGATCCAGTCGCGCACGTCCGTCAGGACATCGGCCAGGCCGCCGCGTCGGTCCGGGAGTGCGCGAGCGTCGACGACGACGCCGCCGTCCTCATGCGCGAAGGTGTCCGTCGTCCAGACCGCTCCGCGAGCGCGCGCGGCGGACTCGACATCGCTGACCGTCCGGTACGCCGCGGCCGACAGGTCCAGGTCATCGACCGCGAGCGGGGCCTGCGCTCCTGAGGCGGCCCCATGCCATGAGGCCTCGAGGAATTCCTGCGACGTGCGGACGAGGTCATCGGCGCGTGCGCGGATCCGCTCGGGATCGCACAGCAGCACGATCGAGCCTGCGGGGAGCAGGTCGACGAGCAACTCCATGCGATCGGCCAGGACGCCGGCGAATGCCTCCATCCCATCGACGGCGATCCCCTCCGCCACGCGATCGAGGACGTCGGCCGCATGCGGGTGGGCCTCGGCCAGCGAGCGCGCCTTCGCCCGGACGCTGTCGGTGAGCAGCAACTCGCGAGCGGGGTGTACGACGACCCGGCCCACGTGCTGGCGCGACCGCTGATCGGTCACCGCGAAGTCGCGGATCTCCTCCACGGTGTCGCCCCAGAGCTCGATGCGCACCGGATGCTCGGCGGTGGTGGGGAACACGTCGACGATTCCTCCGCGCAGGGCGAACTCCCCCCGACGCTCCACGAGGTCGGCTCGCCGGTAGCCGCGGCGCACCAGTTCCGCCGCCACCTCGTCCACGTCGATGTCGTCGCCTTCGGCGAGCGTGATCGGCGCCAGCTCCCCCAGCCCGCCGACCAGCGGCTGGAGCACCGAGCGCACCGGGGCGCACACGACACGGAGCTCATCCCCGGGCTCCGGCTGGACGATGCGACGCAGGATGGCGACGCGCAGACCCGCCGTGTCCGCCGCCGGGCTCATGCGCTCGTGGGGGAGCGTCTCCCAGGACGGGAAGACCTCGGCGCGTGCGTCCCCGATCTGCTCGCCGACGGCGTCCGCGATGTCCTCGGCCTCGCGCATGGTGGCCGTGACGACCAGGAGCAGGCCGGACGGGACCTCGTCGGCGACGGCAGCCGCGAGGACGGGGCGCACCTGGGGGATCGCCGTGACGTGGACACCGTCGATGCCCCGGATGGCGCAGTCGACCGCCTCGGCGACACCCGGGATGCCCGCGAGCGCGCCACGCAGTCCGGGAAGAGTCACGCTCCTGAGGCGCGCAGCATCGCCGCTCGCAGCTGTTCAGCGAAATCGGGAATGCCCACGAGGAGGTCCGTCACATAGGGCCGCTCGCGGTTGAAGCTCACCGGGCTGCCGTCGATATGCGAAGCGGTGAGCCCGTGGGCATGCGCCACGGCCAGTGGGGCTGCGACATCCCACTCGTAGAAGCCGGTGTCATGGACATAGGCCTCGGCGCGACCGGACAGGATCTCGTTGACCTTGGCCCCGACCGATCCGACGTCGATCACCTCGACCCCGTGGGCATGGCCCTGGGCGCGCAGCTCGGCATCCAGGGTCGCCACGACTTCCGCGAGGACCGCCGGCGGCCGCGTCCGCGACGCGACGATGCGCACGGGTCGATCCTCGGGGATCGACCGGGGGGCCACCGGCTCATCATCGGATCGGCGAGCGATTCCCTGCGCGGGCAGGTCGACGGTCCCGGCGGACAGGCGTCCGCCGCCCGGCGCGTCGGCATCTCGCTCCCACAGCACGATGTGCACCGCGAAGTCCACGCGTCCCTGGCCGTACTCCCACGTGCCGTCGAGCGGATCGACGATCCACACGCGATCGGCCGCCAATCGCGCCAGGTCGTCAGCGCCCTCCTCGCTCAGCACGGCATCACCGGGTCGAGCGACGCCCAGGCGCTCTGCGATCAGCTCATGGGAGGTCGCATCGGCCTGCTTGCGGAGGGCGTCCGCGGCGTCGCGATCCTCGACCGGCCCGAACCCATCGCGCAACGCCAGGAGCAGCCGGCCTGCCTCGGCCGCCACGCGGGCGGAGATCTCCATGTCCGTGGCGCTGTCCACGGTGGACTCGTTCATGTCGGTGCCTTTCGCGGCATGGGCGGGATCGTCGTCGCCCAATCTAGTCGGAGTTGAACCTGTTCTGGGCTGCGGCGACACCGTCGCTGATGACGCACTCGATCGCATCGCCCGCGCGCTCGAGGAGTTCGGGGAGCTGCTCGCGCTGGCTGCCTGTGAAGGCCTTGAGGACGTAGTCGGCCGGATCCTGACGGCCCGGCGGCCGGCCTATCCCGATGCGGATTCGGATGGTCTCGCCGCTTCCCGTGGTGCGACGGATGCTGCGCAGGCCGTTGTGCCCACCGTCTCCCCCGCCCTGCTTGACCCGCAGGGCCGCGAAGGGGATGTCCAGCTCGTCGTGCGCGATGACGGTCCGCTCGACCGGGACGCGGAAGTGGTCCGCCAATGCCCGCACGGGGCCCCCGGACTCGTTCATGTACGACCGTCCGCGTGCCAGGACGACGCGATGGCCCTCCCAGCGGGCATCGAAGACATCGCACCGCGTGTATCGGTCGGACTTCAAACGTCCGCCCCAGCGCTCCGCCAGGGCCTCGACGGCCATGGCGCCGACGTTGTGGCGGGTACGGCCATACTCGGGACCGGGGTTGCCCAGTCCCACGACGAGCCAGGTGAGCATGTCGTCGCGATCTTCGCGCGTGCGCCGGAAGAGCCTCAGGATTCGTCGTCCGAGGAGTCGGCCTCGTCGGAGGCCTCGCCCTGCGCGGACTCGTCGGTGCTCGCCTCGGGCTCGGCCGCCGGGCCCTTCGGCTCGGGCGCGGACGCGGCAGCCTCGGCCGCCGCTGCGGCTTCGGCCACGAGGATCTCGGCCTCGGCCGCGCGTGCGCGTGCCTCGGCAGCGGAGACGATGATGAGGTCCACATGCTCCACGGTGCGACGCACCGGATCGCGCTGGACGTCGCGCGGCTTGGCGAGGGTCGTCGAGGACCCCTGCACGATCTCCAGGGTCACCTTGGGCTTGCGCAGTGCCTGCTCGAGATCGTGTCCGGGCAGCGACAGGTGCACGAGTTCGGCGCCGCCGCCGTAGAGGACGACCGGAATGCGCCCCGAGCGTCGCAGTCGACGCGCAGCGCCCTTGCCGAAGTCGGATCGAGGCTCAGCCTCGAGGCGGATGTTCACGTGCGACCTCCTCGTCGTCCCCGGAGACGACCTCCGGATCTGCAGCCACGGCGCGGTGCGGCCAGCGGCCACGTCGATCACGGTGCGGAACGCACCCTCGCCGAGGAGCGAGCAGACTCTAGCCGAGGCAGGGACCGCCGGCGCTCAGGGGGTGGCCGGGACGTGCTCGGGTGCCTCGAACATGCGCGTGACGGAACCGTCCGTGAAGACCTCGTAGATGGCCTGGGCGAGCAGGGGCGCGATCGACAGCACCGTGAGCTTGTCGAAGCGCCTCTCCTCCGGGATGGGCAGGGTGTTGGTGACAACGACCTCGCTGATGCGCGAGTCCTGCAGTCGCTGCGCGGCCGGCTCGCTCAGGATCGCGTGCGTCGCCGCGACGATGACCTCCGCGGCACCGTTCTCGAAGAGCGTATCCGCAGCCTTCACGATGGTGCCGCCGGTGTCGATCATGTCGTCGACGACGATGCACACTCGATCGCGGACGTCGCCAACGACCTCGAACACGCGGACCTCATTGGGCGTATCGGGATCGCGTCGCTTGTGGATGATCGCGAGCGGCGCACCGAGGATGTCGGTCCACTTCTCCGCCACGCGCACCCGGCCGGCGTCGGGCGAGACGACGGTGATGCGCTCGCGATCCACGCGCTCCGCGATGTGCTCCGCGAGCAGCGGCAGGGCGAAGAGATGATCGACGGGGCCGTCGAAGAATCCCTGGATCTGCGAGGTGTGCAGATCGACGGTGATGAGACGGTCGGCCCCCGCGGCCTTGAACAGATCGGCCATGAGCCTGGCGGAGATGGGCTCTCGGCCTCGGTGCTTCTTGTCCTGGCGCGCGTACCCGTAGAAGGGCGCGATGACGGTGATCCGCTTGGCCGATGCGCGTTTGAGCGCGTCGACCATGATCAGCTGCTCCATGATCCAGGTGTTGATGGGGGTCGTGTGGCTCTGCATCACGAAGGCGTCGCACCCGCGGACGGACTCCTTGAAGCGCACGAAGATCTCGCCGTTCGCGAACTCGTAGGCGTTCACGGGGCACAGTTCGGTCCCGAGGTGCGCAGCGACCTCCTCGCCGAGACCCGGATGCGCTCGCCCGGTGAGGAGCACCAGGCGCTTGCTCGGGGGGACTCTCAACTCGCTCACGATGACTCCTCGCTGGTCGGGGGCTGATCGTGGTCCTCGTCGGCGGCGCGCGCCGATTCGCTGTCCGGGCGCTTGCGCTGCACCCACCCGGGGATGTTGCGCTGGCGGGCGCGGCCGACGGCCATCGCTCCCGCAGGCACATCCTCGGTGATCACCGAGCCCGCGGCGGTGTAGGCGCCGTCGCCCACCGTCACCGGCGCCACGAGCATGGTGTCGCTGCCGATGCGCACGTGCCGCCCGACGACGGTCCGATGCTTGGACTGGCCGTCGTAGTTGACGAAGATCGTCGCCGCCCCGATGTTGGAGCCCTCGCCCACCTCCGCGTCACCCACGTAGGACAGGTGGGGCACCTTGGCGCCGGGCCCCACGGAGGAGTTCTTCATCTCGACGAAGGCCCCCGCCCGTGCGCCCTCCCCGAGTCGCGATCCCGGGCGCAGGTAGGTGAACGGCCCCACGCTCGCGCCCGCATCGATGACGGCCAGCTCCGCCCAGGTGTGCATCACGGTCGCGTCCTCGCCCACCTCGCACGACGTGAGGGTCGTCCCCGGCCCGATCCGCGCCCCGCGCGCGACAGAGGTGGGCCCGAGCAGCGATGTCGAGGGCAGGATGACGACGTCCTCCGCGAGGTCGACGTCCACGTCGATCCACGTTGTCGTCGGGTCGAGCATCGACACGCCCGAGCGCATCCACCGGTCGTTGATGCGATCGCGCATCGACGCAGCGGCCTCGGCGAGTTGCACGCGATCATTGACACCGAGGATCTCGCTCGAGTCGGGCACCACGATGGCGGCCACGGTGTCGCCGTCGGCGCGAAGCAGGCCGATCACGTCCGTGAGGTACTCCTCGCCCTGGTCATTCGCTGTCGTGAGGCGGTCGAGGGCCGGGACAAGCCGCGCGGGGTCGAAGGCGTACATCCCGGCATTGATCTCGCGGATCTGCTGCACCTGCGGACCGGCATCGCGGTGCTCGACGATCGCCTCCACCGATCCGTCCGCATCGCGCACCACGCGCCCGTATCCCGTCGGATCCTCGACAATGGCACTGAGCAGGGCCGCGGCGGCGCCGCTGGAGACCTGTCCTTCGACGAGGCCGCGCACCGTGTCCCCGGTGAGCAGCGGGGTGTCGCCGCTGAGCACCACGATGGGAGCCGTTGGCAGCGACTGCGCGGAGGCCAATGCCGTCATCGCGATGCGCACCGCATGCCCGGTGCCGCGCTGCTCGTGCTGAACGACGGTGTCGACCCACGGAGCGACCTCCTCCACGTGGGCCAGCACCTGGTCGCCACCGTGCCCGATGACGACCATCACATGCGAGGGATCGACCGCGGATGCGGCTTCGAGAACGTGCCCGAGGAGCGAGCGGCCAGCGACGGCGTGCAGGACCTTCGGCGTGGCAGAGCGCATCCGCTTGCCCTCACCGGCGGCGAGGACGATGACGATCGGTCCCTGCGACGTCACCGCTCACGGACCTCCAGGAGAAGGATCGCCCCGGGAGGGGCAGCCGACGTCGGCACCCTACCGCCCGAGGAGGGGCTCCCGGCGAGGGAGTCGAACCCCCATTCAGAGATCCAAAGTCTCTTGTCCTGCCATTGGACGAGCCGGGATGGCGAGCCCCCGCGAGGGCTCGTACCGCAGTCTCCCAGGCCTGTCGGTGAGCACACAGTCCTGGACAGGTTACGGTGCCGTAGGTTACGGTTGCGTAGGTTTCCTCGACCGGGGGCCGGGCAGGCAGGGGATTACATGACCGCGATCGTCGAGGGCGCCACGGCGCCGCGCACCGTGACCGAGCCGATGGCGAGGGGCATGCGCACGACCATCGGCATCTTCGTCGCCGTGCCGCTCATCGCGGTGGCGCTGGCCATCCCCGTCGCCTGGGGCGGCTGGCTGGGCTGGACCGACCTCATCCTGGCCGCCGGCTTCTACGTCGTGGCCGCCGGCGGCATCACCGTCGGCTTCCATCGCCACTTCACGCATGGGTCCTTCAAGGCCCCCACGTGGGTCTCGGTCACGCTGGCCGTCGCCGGATCCACAGCCGTGCAGGGCTCGCTGGACCAGTGGGTCGCCGACCATCGCCGTCACCATGCGCGCAGCGACGAGGAGGGAGATCCGCACAGCCCCTGGCGCTACGGCACATCACGACGGGCCGTCGCCAAGGGATTGGTGTTCGCTCACGTGGGCTGGCTCTTCGACGGCCAGCAGAGTTCGATCGAGCGCTACGCACCGGATATCCGCTCGAACCCCGCGCTGCAGCGCGTCTCGCGGCTGTTCCCCTGGATCGTCGTCTCCACGATCATCGCCCCGGCCGTGCTCGGCGGACTCATCACGTGGTCCTGGCAGGGCGCGTTGACAGCGCTCTTCTGGGCCGGCCTCGTGCGCATCGCGCTCGTCCATCACGTCACCTGGTCGATCAACAGCATCTGCCACGTCTTCGGCCAGCGGCCGTTCCGCACGCGCGACAACTCCACCAACAACCGCTGGCTCGCCCTGCCCTCGCTGGGCGAGTCGTGGCACAACCTGCACCACGCGGAGCCGACCGCCGCGCGGCACGGTGTCCTGCGCGGCCAGGTGGATGTCAGTGCCGGCATCATCCGCACGATGGAACGACTCCGGCTCGCGAGCGATGTGCGCTGGCCGAGTCCGGAGCGACTGGCCGCGAAGATGCAGGATCCGGCGATGCGCCGGCGCATCCGGGGTTGGACACCCGACGTCGACGCCACCGCACCGGCTCCCTAGCCCCGCCGGAGGATCGCCATGCGCATGTCGGGACGCGAGCGTCGCGAACAGCTCATCGACGTAGGCCGCGCACTCTTCGCCGACAAGGGGTTCGAGGCCGTCAGCGTCGAGGAGATCGCGTCGACCGCCGGCGTGTCCAAGCCCGTGGTCTACGAGCACTTCGGCGGCAAGGAGGGCCTGTACGCCGTCGTGGTCGACCGGGAGATGAACCACCTGCTCACCATGATCAGCGGAGCACTCCAGGGAACGCATCCCCGGCAACTCCTCGAGCAGGCGGGCCTGGCGCTGTTCGACTACATCGAGTCGCAGCCAGATGGGTTCCGCATCCTCGTCCGCGACTCCCCCGTGTCC